>CAWUIK010000058.1:0-19000 GCA_963922585.1 uncultured Flavobacteriales bacterium
AACTAACTAACTAACTAACTAACTAACTAACTAACTAACTAACTAACTAACTAATCAACAAATTAACTAATTATCAAATTATCATCTTCCATCAAACATATTCCGCCAATTCCATCCATCTCAACGTTTTTGTTTCCAATTCCTCAACCAAATCCGTTAATTCTTGTGAAGTCTTCTCAATTTCTTCATAAGGTAAATCTGGGTTATTGAGAATTTCAGAAAGTTTTACTTTCTTTTCTTCCAATTCGGGAATTTCTTTATCCAATTTTTCAAACTCTAAGTTTTCTTTATAACTCAATTTTACCTTTTCACCTTCTTTTCTTTGCTTGGCAACTACTTTTTCGGTTTGAACTTCTTTTCTTTTTTCCGCCTCTTTCTCTTTTTTGAATATTCTATACTTTGCATAGTTTCCAATCACATCATCGATATTTCCTTCTCCATCCAATACAAACAAATGATCTACTAACTTATCCATGAAATATCTGTCATGGGTAACAATAATCAAACAACCTTGAAAATCCAGTAAGTAATCTTCTAAAACTTGAAGCGTAAAAATATCTAGGTCATTTGTTGGCTCATCAAGAATTAAAAAATTGGGGTTTTTCATCAAAATTGTGAGCAAATAGAGTCTTTTTCGTTCTCCTCCACTCAATTGTGAAGCATAAAGATAATGTGTGTTGGTTGAAAAGAGAAAACGTTCTAGAAGTTGAACTGCAGTTAGTTTTTTTCCTCCTGCAATAGGCAAATATTCTGCAATATCTTTGATTACATCTACGACTCTTTTGTCTTCTTTTAATACCAATCCTGCTTGATGGTAATAACCATAGACAATGGTTTCTCCAGTTACAATTTTACCAGAATCTGGTTTCAAATGCTCAGTAATCAAGTTCAAAAAAGTAGATTTTCCAGCACCATTGGCCCCTACAAGTCCTACCCTTTCTTTTCTTTTGAAAATGTAAGAAAATTTATTTAAAATCACTTTATCACCAAACGCTTTGGAAACATTATGAAGTTCCAAAATCTTTCCTCCCAATCGTTCCATTTTAACTGAAATATCCATCTTTTTCTCATCGATATTTTGCGTTGCAATGGCTTTCGTTTCATAGAAATCTTCTACACGAGCTTTGGATTTTGTGCCTCTTGCTTTGGGCTGTCTTCGCATCCATTCCAATTCTTTAGACATCAAGTTCTTTGCTTTGTCTATAACGGCTTGTTGATTGATGTATCTTTCTTCTCTTTTTTCTAAATAATAAGAATAGTTTCCTTTATATCTGTATAAATTTCCTTGATCTAACTCCAAAATCTCATCACATACTCTTTCTAAAAAATATCTGTCGTGAGTTACCATCAATAATGTAATTCCTGGTAATGCTAAGTAGTTTTCCAACCACTCAATCATATCCAAATCCAAGTGATTGGTAGGCTCATCAAGTATCAATAAATCTGGTTCTTCAATCAATACTTTTGCCAATGCTAATCTTCTTCTTTGTCCACCAGAAAGCATTTTTACCTTTTTATTGAAATCACTTAATCTCAATTTACTCAGAATTTCTCTAATTTTATTTTCTGTCGACCAAGCGTCCAACTCACTGATTCTTTCAAACAATTCAGTGATTCTACCCATATCATCATTAGCCTCCAGACAAACAGAATATTCCTTAATCAGATTCAAAACTTCATTTTGTGAACTGAAAACCGTATCCATGATACTCAAATCCTCATCAAAATCTTCTTCTTGTTTGAGATATCCAATATTGATTTCATTTCTAAAAACAATATTTCCAGCATCGGGAATATCTGTTCCAATAAGACAGTTCAACAAACTGGTCTTTCCACTTCCATTCCTTGCTACTAATGCAATTTTTTGTCCTTGGGCAATACCAAAAGTAATTTCTTTGAACAATACTTTTTCGGCATATACTTTTGACGCTTTTTCTACAGATAGAAAATTCATAAATTAAATCTTTGGTGCAAAAGTAGTCAAAACCATGTTGTGATTTTAAAATAACATGGAATCGAAACAAGAAATATTAGGATTACTTCCTTTTCTTTTTCTTTGGCTTTTTAAAATCTTCTTCATTATCGATAAGAGATTGCCAATCGTGAAGTGGTTTTTCGGTAACTTCGAGTGTGTATTGGTACTCTTTTTTGGAAATTTCCAACCTTTGAATTGGTTTTCCTAGATTAATTTCGATTTCTTCCAATAAAGGTTTTTCATCTGTACTGCAAAATGAAATGGCTTGTCCCTTATTGCGCCCTCTTCCTGTTCTTCCTACCCTATGCACATAATGCTCTGCAGATTCTGGAAGGTCGTAATTAATTACATACGTTACACCTTCAATATCAATTCCTCTTGCACTTACATCTGTAGCAATCAAAACCAATAATTCCCCATTTCTAAACTTTTGTAAAGCGGCTTCTCTTTCTGCTTGTTCCATTCCTCCGTGCAAAGTTTCGCAATCAACAAGAAATTTCTCCATCGATTTTTTTACTCTTTCCGCTCTAATTTGTGTTCTTACAAATATCAAAACTTTGTCTTCAGGATGATTTTTTAAAAAATTATCCAAAAAGAATCTTTTATCATCCATTTCGATAAATGCCACTGCATGTTCAATGTTTTTGGCAACAGGATCTTTGGGCGAAATTTGAATTCTAATCGCATCTTTTACCAATGTGTAAGCCAATTTTTTGATGTGCTCATTAATCGTTGCAGAGAAAAACAATGTTTGACGTTTTTTGGGCAAATGACGCATCAAATCTTTGATATCTTTGATAAATCCTAAATCCAACATCTGGTCGGCTTCGTCCAAAACCAACATTTCTACTCTACTTAGATTTAGAGCTCCTTGACTCACCAAATCAAACATTCTACCTGGTGTTGCCACCAAAATATCTACTCCTTTGTTCAATTGCTTAATTTGTGGATCTTGTTCTACTCCACCGTGAATACAAAAAGAAGTTGCACGAGTATTTTTACCTAAAGTTTTGAAAACACCTTCAATTTGAATGGCCAATTCGTGAGTGGGTGCCAAAACCAAACATTTTACACCATCTGGTCTTCCAGCGATTTTTCTATCGTGAACAATATGCAATATCGGAATAGCAAATGCAGCTGTTTTTCCTGTTCCAGTTTGAGCAATTGCCAAAACATCCTCACCGTTGAGTATGGCAGGAATGGATTTAAATTGAATATCTGTTGGCTTTTTGTAACCCAATTTTGAGATGCTATTCTTTATTCCTTCAGCAATTCTGTATTCTTCAAATTTCATAATCGGCAATATATAGGGTACAAAGGTAAAATCTAATTAAGAATTGAATTTGAAAAAACTTATTTATTTGTAAGTTTGTCCTAAATAACTTATTTCCTATGTCGTCAAAAGTTGCTAATTTTCTCAAAACATTAGGTCCAGGAATCTTATTTGCTTCAACTGCTATTGGGGTTTCTCATTTGGTGCAAAGTACACAAGCGGGAACCAAATTTGGTCTTTCATTATTGTGGGTCGTTGTTTTAGCCAATCTTTTAAAATATCCATTTTTTGAATATGGCTCTAGATATGCCAATGCAACTGGTAAATCTTTGATTGATGGTTATCAAAAATTGGGCAATTGGGCAATAACGAGTTATTCCATAATTACCTTCCTTACTATGTTTATGGTTTCAGCAACTGTAGGTAAAGTGACCGCTGGATTTATGCAAAATTTATTTCAACTGGATAGCCTCACTACCACAACCATCGTTTTGTTTTTGATTGCTGCAGCAATTTTGTTTATCGGAAAATTCAACTTTTTAGACAAACTCATCAAAATCATAGGCGCTGTTTTATTGATTTCTACCATAATTGCTTTTGTTGCCACACTCAATAATGGGCAAGAAGGAAATGTTTCTTTATTTTCTGAAACATGGTTTCCCTTAAACGATATTTTCCTCATTGCATTGATGGGCTGGATGCCAACAGCCGTTGATTTAAGCACTTGGAATAGTTTGTGGACAGTAGAACGCATTAAGGATTCCAAATATCACCCGACTATGAAAGAAACCTTGTTTGATTTCAATTTTGGATATTTAGTTTCTGCTATTTTAGCCATTTTCTTTTTGATAATCGGTGCATTTTTAATCTACGGAACAGACCAAGAAATGGCTAAAACTCCTGCGAAATTTGGACACGATGTAATTACACTCTATACCAAAACTATTGGAGAATGGTCTTATATCATCATTGCTTCTGCAGCATTTAGTATTATGTTTGGAACTTGTATTGCCATTTTTGATGGCTATGGCAGAACTGTAACAAGGATTTATGAAGTTGTAAAAAGAAAAACAGATTCGAAAAACACGATTTATCGAATTGCAATGCTTACTACTGTGGTAGGCGCTTTTGTAGTTTGTAGTGTTTTTGACGATACTGAATTTCAAAGTTTAGTAATGATTACCACAACTTTATCTTTTATTGTTGCGCCACTTGTAGCGATTATGAACACGATTTTGGTGCAGCAAAAACATTTGGGAGAAAATGCTCCTCCAAAGTGGCTACAATATTTGAGTTACTTGGGAATTATTTATCTATTTGGTTTTGGTATTTATGCTATTTATGTGGTATTGAATTAGTGAGTTATAAAGTGAAATTTTTGAGTTTTTTAACTTTCATTTTATTGAATCTTTAGAATCAAAAACTGTTTTAAAAATTAGTTTTCCATTATTTAACAAGGTTTAACGAACTCAAGAACTAAATAGAATTTAAAAAAGTAATTTGTTTGTGCTATTTTTATAACTTTGCACATCCGAAAAAACGGATGTATTTAAAAACCGAAAATTCAATACAAAATGTCTATAAACAGCGACAAAATCATTGGAGAAGGACTTACGTACGATGATGTATTATTAGTACCTGCTTATTCAGAAGTGCTTCCAAGAGAAGTTAATCTAACTACCAAATTCACTAAAGGAATAGAACTTAAAGCTCCAATAGTTGCTGCTGCAATGGACACCGTTACAGAAAGTGCTTTGGCTATTTCTATTGCTCAGCAAGGAGGAATTGGTGTGGTGCACAAAAATATGAGTATTGAAGCTCAAGCACAAGAAGTAAGAAAAGTAAAACGTTCAGAAAGTGGGATGATCATAGATCCAGTAACTTTGAATGTTTCTGCCAATCTTGGAGATGCTTTAAAATTAATGTCTGAATATAAAATTGGTGGAATTCCAGTAATTGACGAAAATAAAAAATTAGTAGGTATTGTTACCAATCGAGATTTAAGATTCGAAAAAGATTTGTCTCGTTCTGTAAAAGATGTTATGACATCCGAAAACTTAGTCACTACCAAAGAAAACGTAGGACTAGACGTTGCTGAAGGAATTTTGCAAGAACACAAAATAGAAAAATTACCTGTGGTAGATGCCAATTACAAACTTATTGGATTAATTACTTACAGAGATATTATCAAAGTAAAAGAGCACCCCAATTCTTGTAAAGATAGTTTTGGTAGATTGAGAGTTGCCGCAGCAGTCGGTGTAAGCGGAGACACTATGGAACGTATCGAAGCTTTGGTAAATGCAGGTGTAGATGCCATAGTAATTGATACTGCTCACGGACATTCGAAAGGTGTAATTGAAGTTTTGAAAGTTGTTAAAAATAAATTTAAAGACTTACAAGTGGTTGTAGGAAATATTGCAACTCCAGAAGCTGCAAAAATGTTAGTAGAAGCGGGTGCCGATGCTGTAAAAGTTGGAATCGGACCCGGATCTATTTGTACTACAAGAGTTATTGCGGGTGTAGGTGTACCACAATTTACAGCAGTAATGAATGTAGCCGAAGCCATCAAAGGTTCTGGCGTTCCTGTAATTGCTGATGGAGGAATCAGATATACAGGAGATGTAGTTAAAGCGATTGCTGCAGGGGCAAATACCGTAATGATGGGGAGTATGTTTGCAGGAACTGACGAATCTCCAGGTGAAGCCATCATTTTTGAAGGTAGAAAATTCAAATCTTATAGAGGAATGGGTTCTTTAGAGGCAATGCAAAAAGGTTCTAAAGACAGATATTTTCAAGATATGGAAGATGATATCAAAAAACTAGTTCCTGAAGGAATTTCGGGAAGAGTACCTTTCAAAGGTAAATTATCTGAAGTGATGCATCAATTGATCGGAGGTATTAGAGCAGGAATGGGATATTGCGGAGCTGTAAATATAGAAGATTTAATGGAAAAGGCACAATTTGTGAGAATTACAAATTCAGGTATCAAAGAAAGTCATCCACATGATGTCACTATAACCAGAGAAGCCCCTAATTATAACACGAAGTAACGTTGATAATTAAAACGGTTTACCGTTAAAAGTTTTTTGTAATAATTGGATAGTTGATTAAAGTAGTTAGAAATTTAAAGAAGAATTGAAATGAAAAGATTAGGTTTATTTTTAATATCAGGAATCATTGCATTAAGTGTGATGGCACAAAAAGATGCAAACGATCCAATAATAATGGAAGTGAATAACGAAAAAGTTTACAAATCTGACTTCGAACAAATTTTTTGGAAAAACAAAAAAGAAAATGTTACCAATCAAGCTGAATTGGATGAATATTTAGATTTGTTTATCAAATTCAAACTCAAAGTTCACGCTGCTGAGGAAATGGGATTGGATACTACTAAAAAATTCATTGATGAGTTTAGAAGTTACGAAATGCAATTGCAAAAACCATATTTGGTTGACACTACTGTCAATGAAGCATTGATTCAAGAAGCATATCACAGAACCGTAAATGAAATTAGAGCCTCACATTTGTTGCTGAAAATTCCTTATGAAGCCGATCCAAAAGACACATTGGCTATGTACAACAAAATGATGTCTATTAGAGATGAAATCATGAAAGGTAAGTTGACCTTTGAACAGGCTGCTATAAAATATTCAGAAGATGAATCTGTAAAAAACAACAAAGGAGATTTAGGTTTCTTCTCAGCATTTAGAATGGTTTATCTTTTTGAAGATGCTGCCTATAAAACAGAAATAGGGCAAGTATCTATGCCTTTTAGAACGCAATTTGGATATCACTTAGTTCATCCTACAGACGCTAGAAAAAGTAGAGGAAGAGTAAGAGTGGCGCACATTATGGTGCGAGTAAAGAAAGATGCTACTGAACAAGATAAAGAAAACGCTAAGAAAAAAATTGATGAAATCTACGAAAAAGCTATTGCTTCAGATGATTTTGGAACTTTGGTTAGAGATTTTTCGGATGATAGAAATTCAGTAAGAAAAAATGGAGAATTAGAATGGGTAGAAGCAGGAAGGTATTTTCAAGAATTTGAAGACGCTTCTTTTGCATTGACAAAAGACAATGAAATTTCAAAACCTGTTTTAACACCTGCAGGATGGCACATTATCAAAAGACTTGAATATCAACCAGTAGATAATATTGATAAATTGAGAGCAGAACTTAAAGCAAAAATTCAAAAAGATGCGCCCAGATCTCAAAAAACCAAAATGAGTTTCATTAATAAGCTTAAGGAAGAATATGTGTTTATGGAAACACCAAAAAACCTAGAGATTTTCATCAAAGCAGTTGACAACTCCATAAAAACGAATGAATGGACAGCAGACAAAGTAGCGAATTTAAATGCTGAACTTTTCAATTTTGCAGGTAACAGTTTTACTCAAAAAGATTTTGCCGATTTTATTGAAAATACGCAAAATATGAATACCAATCAATCCATTGAAGATTACATTACAAAACAATACAATCGTTTTGTAAGCATGAAACTGACTGATTTTGAAAAAACACAATTAGAAATAAAATACCCTCAATACAAAAGTCTATTGAAAGAATATCGTGACGGTATCCTACTTTTTGATATCAACGACAAAAAAGTTTGGTCTTATGCCATCAAAGATACGGCTGGACTTAAACAGTTTTATGAAGCCAACAAAAATGATCATCTTTGGAAAGAAAGAGCAGATGCTAGAATCTTTACTTCTCTAGATAAAAAAACCATTAAAAAAGCATACAAATTAGTTAAAGCTAACCAACTTAGAAACGATAGTATCATCAATCTTTTGAATGAAGACTCTCAATTAAACATTAGTTTCGAAGGTGGTAGATACGAAATTGAATCACAAGAATTTCTAAAAGGCAAAACTTGGACTGTTGGTGTACACAAACCCTACCTTGTGGAGAACAAATATGTTTTAGTTGCAATTGACAAAACTTTGCCTGCTGGACCTAAAGAATTGAAAGAAGCAAGAGGTGCTTTTACTGCTGCTTATCAAGATTTTTTGGAAAAACAATGGCTGGATGAATTAAGAGCGAAATACCCTGTTAAGGTTTATAAAGATGTATTGTACACTATCCAAGAAAAACCCTAATATCTAATTTGAAATACTTTTACTACATATTGGCTTTTGCTGGAGGAATTCTTTTCTTCACCAGTTGTGAAGATACTACATCCGAAGATAATAAAGTTGTGGTAGCAAAAGTCAATGATACAGAATTGTATAGACATGAAGTTTTATCTAATCTTCCTGAGGGTTTAACAAAAGAAGATAGTTTATCTTTTGTCGACAACTATATTGATCAATGGATTCAAGAGCAAGTGATATATCAAAAAGCAATAGAAATTCTTCCAGAAGAAGCTAAAGATGTTGATTTACAATTGGAAAAATACAGAAGATCACTTCTAATTTACACCTATGAACAATATTATATTCAAGATAGATTAGACACCAATGTTACAGATCTTGAAATTGAGACTTTCTACAATGAACATATAGAAGATTTTACCCTTAGAGATTACATTGTAAAAGTAATCTATGCCAGATATACTGACATCACTCCAGATTTAGACAAAGTAAAAAATTGGTACAAACTCTACAAAGAAGATGATTGGATTAATTTACAATCTCATGCCAATCTTTACAGCGTTGGATTTTATAACGATACAACTAATTGGATGTTTTTTGATGATGTACTCAAAGAAATCCCATTGACAGATATAAATAAGTCCTCATTTATACGAAACAAGAAGAATATTACGTTTGAAGAAAATGGAATGGTTTATTTCTTGAATGTTTTGGATGCAAAACTAAAAGACGAAACCTCCCCTATTGAATTTGAAAAAGATAGAATTAAAGGAATTCTTTTGAATATTAGAATGAATGAGTTAAGAAAACAACTCAAAACTGAATTATACAACGATGCTCAAAAAGCTCAAAATATTAAAATCTATAAATGATTAAAAAAACATTCATAACATTAACACTAGTTATTTTACATCTTTTTGCATTTAGTCAAAATAACAAAATAGTGGATAGAGTAATTGCTGTTGTGGGAGATAACCCAATATTGCTTTCTGATGTAGAGGAACAAAAACTACAAGCCTACCAACAAGGATTAGATCCCAATGAATATGAATGTGATATTCTTGAAGAGTTAATGCTTGAAAAATTATTGTTGCATCAAGCTGAAATTGATAGTGTAGAAATCCCAGAGGGACAGGTTAACGCTGAATTGGACCAAAGAATTCAGTATTTTGCCAGTCAAATGCCCAATGGAGTGGAAGATTTAGTAAAATTTTATGAAAAATCTATCCAAGAAATAAAAGATGAATTCTATACCCAAATTGAGAACAGAATGAAAACACAAGAAGTACAATCAGGCATTACTTCTGATGTTCGAGTATCTCCCAAGGAAGTTAAGGCATTTTACAAATCATTTCCAGAAGATAGTGTTCCTTTGGTGGGGAGTAAAATAGAAATCGCTCAAATTATCATGAATCCTATTATCACGGAAAAGGAAAAAGAAGCTATCAAAAAGGAATTAGAGGCTTTGAGAATTAAGATTGTAAATGGTGATTTATCTTTTGAAGCGGCCGCAAAATTCAATTCATGTGATAAAGGATCTGCTGAAAAAAACGGAGACTTTGGTTGGGTAGGTAGAGGTCAGTTTGTGCCTGAATTCGAAGCCATGGCATATATGACACCAATAGACTCAGTTTCTCCTGTATTCGAATCACAATATGGATTTCATATCTTGAGAATCGAAAAAAGAAGAGGTGAACAATTTTACGGAAGACATATTTTATTGTGTACCAAGCCTAGTTTTGAGCAGTTGACTATTACCAAAAAACGATTAGATAGTGTTAGAACAGAAATTAATGCTGGAAACTTAGATTGGGAAACAGCAGTTGAAATGTTCTCAGACGATGATTTTACAAAAGCAACAAAAGGAATCGTTTATAACCAAAATTCTGGAACCTCATTAATCTCCATGGAGGAATTAGACCCTGTAACATTTCAACAAATTGAAAATTTAAAAGTAAATGAGTTGTCAAAGCCCTTTTTATTTGAAACGTATGACGGACAGTCGTATAAACTGGTTAAACTCAACAAAAGAACACCTCCACATAAGGCAAATCTAGACGATGATTACCAAATGATTCAAAAATTTGCATTGGCTGACAATCAAAATAAAACATTAACAAAATGGGTAAATACCAAACTAATTGATGTTTATATTCGACTTGATGAAGAATACCAAGGGTGCGATTTTAGATTTGATTGGCTTAAGAAAAATTAATCTTACCTTTCATGGATATTAAGATTAGATTCGCTGAATTTTCTGATATAGAAGCTATCAGATCCATTTTAAATCATGAAATTGAAAACGGAACCGCAGTATATCACTATGAAAAAAAATCATTCTCTGAAATGGAAGAATGGTTTGAAGATAAAAAGCGTTTTAATTTTCCTATTTATGTGGCAGAAATAGACCAAGAGTTTATTGGGTATGCTACTTATGGCACCTTTAGACCTCACAAAGGTTTTCAATATACTGTAGAACATTCTATTTACCTCTCCCCTAATTCAGTGGGCCATGGAATTGGCCAAAAACTTATGAGAGTATTAATTGAGCATGCAAAACAACAAAACTTTCACATCATGTTAGCTTTTGTTGATGCAAGTAATAATGCTAGTTGTCAATTTCATCATAAACTTGGATTCAAAGAAGTAGGAATACTAAAAGAAGTAGGAAATAAATTCAACACATGGTTGGATATTAAAATATTAGAGTTAAAGTTAAATGATAATTAACTTGTTAAAATCTAATAACTAGTAGTTAAATCACTATCCACAACTATAATAAAGTCTGCTATTCCAAAATATTCATCTTCGAGTTTTTCAATATTCTCTTGAACTACTACAGAAATATTCATGATTTTCAAATCGGGTTGGTACCTCTTTAAATACCATATTATTCCTTCTTTATTATCAGAATGAAATGAACCGTTTATATGATAAAATACTTCGTTTGCATCTATTTTAAGATTTTGAGCAATAAAATAGGCCATTGTAGCATCTTTAATGGCCTGTGCTTTTGGAAAATTATCACCACCATGTCCTCCAGGCATCATTTCCATCATCTTAGCATAACATCCCACTGTGATATCAAAATCAATTGGTAAAGGTGCTATCCATTTTTTATCTTCAACAGGCAAAGAATCCAAAGATTCAATCCCTTTTTTAAATACTTGAGAAGCATACTTCCTTGGAATATTGGTAGCAATAAAAGCACTATTGGAAGAAGTCGCCAAATCCACTAAGGGTAAATAATCAGTACTAAAATTCGACCAAATACCCGCCAATGAATCACATGCATCTATATTGATTTCCCCTTTCATAAAAGCATCTAAATAAACTTGGTCATTAGACTCAAACATTTCCGCACCAAAAGTTACCTTCTTTTCTTCCAAAAGAAATTTTGCCATTTCTACTTCCATCCAATGAGCAATCGGATTGTTGTGTAGTTCTCCAAAAAACACCACATCTTGGTTTAGAGAAGTTTTAGACATTTTTGCAAAAGATGATTTTTTTCCTTTTGCATCATAAACTTTAAAAACATTTTCTTGCCCAAAAACCTGAACTGTGAAAAAACACAAAAGCAATAGTAAATATAAACGTTGGAACATAATTTTAATTTAGATTCACAAAACTAGTTGTTTTTTCCTTAATTTCATCAATCGAAATATAACATAGCATGATTCGTCTCTAAAAAAATTGTAATTTAGCACACCATTCAGTAATTTATGTTTTTTTGATTAAAAAATGCTCAAAACAACAACCATATTTTTATATAGTCTGACTTTGTTTTTTATGTTTTCATGCATTGATAGTAAAACAGAAGAAGCAACTTTAAAAACTATTGAAACCCTAAAAAAACATGATTATAGCCAAAATTGGGAAAACTTCAAAGAAGCAGTTCTAACAAGAGATAAGCAAACCGTAATTACTTTTATCTCTAACGAAAATAAAACACTTAAATTTGTCGCGGAATTAACTTATGATTACATTTTTGACGATGTATTTATAGACGTGATTTCAAATTACAGTTACCAAAGTTTAAAAGATGATACTTTGAACGGAAAACCCTGTAAATCCTTCATGGTTGTGTATTATAAGAATGAAAAAAAAGTAGAGAAAGGAAATTATTTCTATTTTGAAGAAACACCTATTGGACTAAGAATGATAGAATATATTTCACAAGAATAAGAACATTATATACATTTGTAAACAATAAAATTAAAACAACTGATGAAAAACATCCATACTTATGATTTTAGTGGAAAAAGAGCCTTGATCAGAGTGGATTTTAACGTTCCATTAGATCAAAATCTTAAAGTAACTGACGATACTAGAATTACAGCTGCAGTACCTACTATAAAAATGATATTAGAAAAAGGTGGAAGTGTGGTTTTGATGTCTCACTTAGGTAGGCCAACCGAAGTTTTCGAAGAGAAATTTTCACTAAAAAACATCGTTGCTACACTTGAAAAAGCATTGGGTAAAAATGTTCTTTTTGGTGGTGATTGTATCGGAGAAGAAGCCTTCAATCTATCTTCAAACTTAAAGTCTGGTGAGGTTTTATTGTTGGGAAATTTGAGATTTTACAAAGAAGAAACCAAAGGCGACAAAGCATTCTCTGAAAAACTAGCCCAACATGGAGACGTATATTTAAATGATGCATTCGGAACGGCTCATAGAGCGCATGCTTCAACCGCAATCATTGCTGATTATTTCCCAAACGACAAAATGTTCGGATTGTTGATTGAAAAAGAAATTGAGGCAGTAGACAAAGTATTGAACAGCAACCAAAAACCTCTTACCGCAATAGTTGGAGGCGCAAAAGTTTCTTCAAAAATTACGATTATTGAGCAATTAATCAACAAAGTAGATCACTTGATTATTGGAGGCGGAATGGCTTATACATTTATCAAAGCACAAGGTGGAAAAGTTGGAAACTCTTTAGTTGAAGATGATTTTATAGCAACAGCAAATAAAATCTTTGAAGTTGCAAAATCCAAAGGTGTTCAGTTGCACTTGCCAATCGATACTTTAGCAGCAACTAGTTTTAGCAACGAATCACCCACAAAAGTTTTCAAAATCAATGAAATTGAAGATGGCTGGATGGGATTAGATATTGGAAATGAAAGTAAAAAATCATTTGTTGATGTAATACTTCAATCTAAACTTATATTATGGAATGGTCCTATGGGCGTTTTTGAAATGTCGAATTTCCAAGAAGGTACCGTAACGATTGCTAATGCTGTAGCAGAAGCGACACAAAAAGGTGCTTTTTCATTAATTGGTGGAGGCGATAGTGTAGCAGCGGTGAACAAATTCAACTTAGCATCAAAAGTAAGCCATGTAAGTACTGGAGGAGGTGCTATGCTTGAATATTTAGAAGGAATAGATTTACCTGGAATTGCAGCCATCAGAAAATAAAATTAAATTACTATGAACTCAAGAACATTGATTATCAACAGCGAAAAAGTAAACCAAAAAATTACTAGAATTGCCTACGAAATCTTAGAAAACAATTTTAATGAAGAAGAATTAATTCTTGTAGGTATTAGTAAAAGAGGTTATCAGTTTGCAGAAAAAGTTTTTGAATCTCTTCAACATATAGATTCTAATATCAAAACATCACTTTTCTCTTTAACAATTGATAAAAACAATGTTTTTGATGCTTCTAAAATTGAATTTTCAGGAGATTTGAACCTACTCACAAACAAAACAGTCATTGTAATAGACGATGTTTTGAATTCTGGAAAAACTTTAATGTATGCAGTAAGACATATATTGGGAACGAATATCAAAAAATTAAATACGGTAGTACTAGTGGATAGAAGACACAGAAACTTCCCTATCAGAGCTGATTTTGCAGGACTCACATTGAGTACAACGCTCAAAGAACATATCAGCGTGACTTTCGAAGGAAATAAAATCGAAGTTTATCTAGATTAATTCTTAATTTGTCTCAATCATATTCCATAACCAAGGATTTTAAATCTCAATTGCTGCATTACAGTAAAGCGATACTCCCCTATTTTACTGGACTTTTTATTGTTGTATATTTCTTCGCTTTGAATGTTACCTCTCATAAGATGGAATTCTTTCCAGGAGATATGGGAGATGGTAGATTCAACAATTATTTACTCGAACACAGTCATAAATTTATCACTGGTGCAGAACCTTCATTGTGGAATGCTCCGTTTATGTTTCCAGAAAAAGATGTAATCACCTATTCTGACAATTTAGTTGGATCGGTTCCATTTTATAGTATTTTCAGGGTAGCGGGATACGATAGAGAAACCTCATATCAGCTGTGGTTTATCATGATGTATGCACTTAATTTTAGTTGTGCTTATGCGTTTTTGAATTGGTGCTTCAAAAATAGATATGCTGCAGTATTAGGAGCATTGATATTTGCTGTTTCAATTGCGTTACAATCTCAAATGACACATGCGCAAACATTTCCAAGATACGCTGTACCACTAGCCATATGGATGTCTTTTTTGTTTTTCAAGCACTTCAATCCAAGGTATTTCTTTTTGGCGATTTTCTTTGTTGTATATCAGTTTTATTGCGGTATTTACTTAGGATTTTTTCTCTTTATTCCCGTTGGCATTTTATTAGCCAGTATTTTTATTGTGCATCGAAAAAAATTAATTACCCAAATCAAAGATAAAAAATGGTTGTTATCCATGATAGGTGCTTTGGTTTTGAACGTTATACTCATTGCTCCATTAATGCTTCCATATTTAGAACGCGCTAAAGCAACTTCTATGAATCAATATGAAAATATTGTATCTTCAATTCCAACTGTTCGATCTTTTTTATACAGTCAAAATGGAAGTGCTTTATGGGATAGTCTGAGCGATGTTGGTAGAGACTATACAGCATTTTGGGATCATCAAATATTTGTGGGAGGAACAGGATTTTTGTCGTTTATTTTTCTATCAATTATTGGTATAATTTGGCTAACCGTTAAAAAACCAAGCCTTAAAGTAAAACTCACAAAGATTCAACTTATTTTTCTGATTACATGTTGGTTAACATTTATATTATTTATTAGGTTTCAAGGCTTTTCACTGTATCAGGTAGTATTTAAAATACCTGGATTTGCCTCATTACGTTCCTTAACAAGGGTCATCAATATTGAACTCATTTTCTTTGCATTCAGTGCTTCTTTTGCTGCGTTTTTGATATTCAAAAGATTTGCAAAATATCAGCTATTAATATTTGTAGGTTTACTGGCGTTGGTAGTTTTGGACAATTACTTTTATGAAGGAAAATCTTATAGAATGGAAAAAGCATACTCTCAAAATAGAATTGAAACACTCACTGAAAAAATGAAATTCATTCCAGTAGGTTCGGTAATCAGTTATGAACCTGATACACTTATCAACAATGTTATCGATTATCAAATTGATGGGATGTTGGCTGCTCAATCGATGGGAATGAAATCTTTAAACGGATACAGTGCCACTGCTCCTAATGGCTTCTCTGCTTATTGGAACAATCCTAATGAGGAAACTAGAAAAATCTGGCTAAAAGAGAAAAATATGGACACTTTAGAACTATTTGTAATCAAATAAAGATATTACTTTTTAAATTCCACTTTTAATTGACAAAAAATATAACTCAAAAAAATATTTAAGATTATATTTGCAAACTAACAATATAAAATAAACATGGCAAATACATCAGATATAAGAAATGGACTCTGTCTTGATATAGACGGAAAGATTGTTCAGATTATTGAATTTCAGCACGTAAAACCAGGAAAAGGGCCTGCATTTGTAAGAACAAAGTACAGAGTAATTGAAACTGGAAAAGTGATTGACAAAACATTCTCTGCTGGTCACAAAATTGATATTGTAAGAGTAGAAAATAGAGAATATCAATATTTATATCAAGAAGGAAATCAATTCGTTTTTATGAATAATGATACTTTTGAGCAAATCTATATTCCAATAAGCATGGTGGACAAAAAAGACTTCATGATAGAAGGAATGACGGTAAATATTTTAGTTCATGCAGAAGAAGAAACGCCTCTTGTTGTGGAATTGCCTCAATTTATTGATACTGAAGTAACTTATACAGAACCAGGCATTAAAGGAGATACTGCCACCAACACATTAAAACCTGCTACCATAACTACAGGCGCGGAAATTAAAGTTCCTTTATTTATCGGAATCGGAGACAAAATTAAAGTGGATGTTGAAAAAGGTCAATACGCAGAGAGGATAAAGGATTAATTTTCAAGGTTTGGAGTTCGGGGTTCGAGGTTATCTTAACCCTAACCGCTAATCACTAACAACTAACGACTAACCGCAAAAAAGTAACAGATAAAAAATATGCATACAATTCACGGAATTCAGCATTTAGGAGTGGGTGTTGCCCACCATGAAGAAGCATGGAGATGGTACAGAAAGTTTTTTGGAATGGATGTTCCTTTTTTTAATGCTGAGGCACCTGCGCCATTAATGGATATCTACACAAACAATGAAACCATCACTAAAAGAGCTGCTATGGTGATGAACTTAAAAGGTGGCTGTGCCATGGAAGTGGTCTGCCCTACTTCATTTCAAGCAACACGTTCGGATAAACAATTTCAATTAGGCGATTTAGGTATTTTTATTGGAATGATAAAATCTCCTGATGTTTCAAAATCATATCAATTTTTCAAGGATAATGGTGCTCAATTAGCAAGCGGAATCAAAAAAATGCCAAATGGTTGGGATACATTTTATTGTTATGATGTTGACGGAAATATTTGGCAGATTGTCCCTGGAGGAGAATGGTACACCAACTACAAACACAACACTGGAGGAACAATTGGTTGCAGTATTGGTGTTAGTGATATTGATAAAGCCAAAACATTATACGCTGATATTTTAGGATATGACCAAGTAGTTTATGATGATACACAAGTATTTAGCGATTGGAAATTTGTTCCTGGAGGCGATAATACTTTTAGAAGAGTTTTACTAACTCAATCCAATCCTTCTGGAGGCGGATTTACCAAATTAAGTGGCAAAACCTATATTGAATTAGTGCAAGAAATTTCTGATAGAAAACCTCTTAAAATATACGAAGGCAGAAAATGGGGAGATGTAGGTTTTGTACACCTTGGGTTTGACGTTAGAGGCATGCAGGAATTAGGTAAAATTTTGGATGAAAAAGGTTTTGGATTTACATGTGACACCAAAAATGTTTTGAGCATGGGAGACAGCACCAAAGTGCATTGTACATATATCGAAGACCCTGACGGAACATTGATTGAGTTGATTGAAGTGTATAAAATTCCAATCATAGAAAAACTAGGCATCAATTTGAATGTAGAAAAAAGACCTGCCAATAAACCACTACCCGATGTTATGCTAAAAGCATTGAGGTTTGCTAGGATAAAAGATTAAAGGCATTTTTTTTATATTATAAAACCAAAAGAGTCGCTTCAAATAATATGAGCGACTCTTTTTTTATGAAAACTAATTTTGGGGTAGAATATTTAAGGACATGCTATGGGCGTAGAAACCATATTACCTGCATTATCTACAGTTACTCTAAAACAACTTCCACTAGGAGAAGTCATGATTACGCCTCTGTTACTATTTGGCAAATAAATATCTCCATCATTTACTTCTAATTTTGCTCTCGGTTGATCAGTACCTAAACCAACAAAACCTGATTGAGAAATAGTATTCTCGCTTACAAATAATGCTGGTGTGTTGTTTCCATCTTTTCCGAATGCAAGAGTAAATGAATTACTTTTGTCGACCGTTAATGGACTTACTGCACTTGATCCCTTCCCAATTACTATAGCGTTTCCTGCATTGAGTTCTAAAAATCTACCTAAACCATAATTAAAAACTCCAATATTTGATTTAATGTCGCTTCCAAAAAAATAACTTGCAGATTTTGACTCAATATTCCATCCCGAACAAAACGAAGGATAAGAATCATATACACCTCCTCCATATTTTATCTTTATTTCACGACCAAAAGCGTATTTATATAATGTAAATCCAGTTGCGCCTATAGTATCTCCATATCCAACAGCTAAACTAAATCCTCCTCTAGAATAGTTATCTAGACCAATAATCCCTGAGTTTGAAGCGCGTAATTCATTGTTTGAACCCATTACAAAACCTCTTGAAGCATTGAAAAGTGTATTGTTTGTTCCAGACACAATACTTAAATCAGATCCTGCACTTATATTGTGTGTATTACCAAGTAAGGCAGTTGAATCATTTACAAATTGCCAATAGTTGCTCGACAATGGAAGTGCAACAGTATTTCCATTAGTAATGCTCAAATTACTTCCAACTAAGGACAATGTTTGAAGTTCATTCGCAGGGTCTGCATCTGCATCATCCGCATTGGTAATAAATCCGGCATCATTTGTCAAATCAGAGGTATTTGTTGGAATGTTTGGCACGTTATTCAAATCTGTATAGTCTCCACTAAATACATTCTCGGCCGTTTTTGCATGTAAAGCATAAGGTACACTCACTAATGAAGAGGTTCCCATTAATTGGAAGTTGGAACCGCCATTGATATCTAATTCTACTTGAACAAAATGACTATTTGCTCCCCAATTGATGGTAGAAATATCTCCTGAAACTAATTGACCTTCACCAATTTTGAAATTAGCTAAACCTTGGGCAGTTGTAT
>CAWUIK010000059.1:0-18861 GCA_963922585.1 uncultured Flavobacteriales bacterium
CAAAAGTAATTGACATGAAAGAAGCATATAAAGCAATCAATTGGCAAATCGTTTTTCTTCTAGCTGGAGCTTTAAGTCTTGGGACAGCAATGAAAAATGCGGAATTAGATGTTTTTCTCGCCAACGGCATGACTGGTTACTTAAAATCATTTGGTCCAATTGCAATTCTTTCTGGTCTGTATCTATGTACTTCACTTCTTACAGAAATTATGTCCAATAATGCAACTGCTGCTCTAATGACACCCATTGCACTTGCTATTTCAGAAAGTTTGGGTTTAAACTACATGCCTTTCGTAATTGCGGTAATGTTTAGTGCTTCAGCAAGTTTTATGACCCCTATAGGATATCAAACCAATGCAATGGTATTTTCAGCAGGGCAATATAAATTTACAGATTTTATTAAAGTGGGGATTGGATTAAATCTTTTGTTTTGGATTCTTGCAACATTTTTAATTCCTATTTTCTTTCCATTTTATTAGTTTTTAGAGATTAGTTGTAAGTTCTTTATCTCATTTTAATAGTAAATGATAATCTCCTTTTTCAAATTAATCAAATGTCAAAATTAGTAATTAGACATCTCCACAGCAAAGACGCTTTGGTTTTTATAGATGAGTCGATGTAACAAATATTTTTAAGAGAAAAATTATCTAATTATCTATAATTTGTATTAAATCATCTACTGATTTATCCCATGAAAATTGATTCTGAACAAAAGTTCGACCTTTTTCTGCAAGTTGAAGACAAGTATTTTCATTTTCTAAAAGCAAACGAATCGAGTTGATGTAATCTTCTTTCATTTCACAGACGAGTGCAGTTTCATTATGTATTGCTTTTAGTGATTTGTTAGCAAGTTTAGATATAATACAGGGTAGTTCCATACTCATCGCTTCCAAAAGTTTATTTTGTAAACCACTACCTAAATGCATCGGAGCAATAAATATCTTAGAAGAATTATAAGCGTTTCTAATATCATCAATCCAACCAGAAACTTTGATATTTTCGTTTTGCAACTTTTTTACTTCATTAGTTGGATTGGCTCCAGCAATTAAGATGGTAATATTTGGATATAATTTAACCAACTCTGGAAATAATATTTCTGAAATATATTTAGCGCTGCTAATGTTGGGTGCATAACTCATATTCCCAACGAAAACTAAATCGTATTTTTTTTGTTGAACATCATTTTTCAAAAAGAATGAAGTATCAATTCCATTGGGTATAATTTGTATTTTCTTTCTATGTTCGTGAAAAATAGCATTTCTATCTTCTTCAGATATTATTGTTTTGTGATCAAAATAATCAAAAATGATGTTCTCGTATTTCAGAAGCCTTTTATGTTCTGTATCAAAAATAATTTTTTTCCATCCTGCTGAATCAATTCTTCTTTCTATTCCTTTGCTAAAAGCATCTTGATAATCAAGTGTTTTGGGAATACTATGAAAATCTTTCACATATTCAGCACTTCTTAAAAGTTGACAGTAAATATGATCAGGCTGAAATGAAGCAACTATAGACTTCACTTTTCTATGGGCACTTCTTTGATAGAAATAATAGACTTGAAATGGTTTTCTACCTGCAAAACCCAACAATAAATTAATATATATTTTCCATTTAGGAAGTTGAATAATATGTAGCTCATCAACAATGGATTTGAGTTGGGTTATAGAGGAATCATCTGTTTTAGAATCATCTAGAGATATCAAACATATTTGAAATTTTTTATTTAAAAACCTCAACTGATGATATAATCTCAATTTATCACCTTTATCCAAAGGATAAGGTACGCGTGATGATATGACTAATAATTTAGGCTTCATTTAAAAGAAACTAAATCCGTATAAAAACCATACATATTTTTAATTATAATCTCGTTATCGTATTTTTTTTCAACTAAATGTCTTGCATTAGTTCCAATAATTTCAATTCTTTTTACATCTTCTAAAAGCCATTCAATCTGATTTAAATGTTCTTCTAGTGTATTCGCTATAAGTATGTTTTCTCTATCTTTATAATCAATCCCTTCTGCACCTATACTAGTAGAAAGTACTACTTTTCCCAACGCCATTCCTTCAATAATTTTCACTCGCATGCCACCAGCAGAAAGTAAAGGTACAATCATCACAGTATTGTCATTGATGAATTGAGATGAACTAGGTACTTCACCCAAATTATTGACGTTAATATAATCACTTTGCATCAACCAATTGGGCATATTTCTACCAGCGATATTTAAAATGAGTTCGGGATGTTTTTCTTGAAGTGGAATCCAAATTTCTTCCAAAAACCATGAAACACCTTCAATATTAGGTTTCCAATCCATTGCTCCAAGATGGAATAATTTTAATTCTTGAGTAAATTTAGGGTCTTTAAATTGATAATCACTCAATTGAACACCAAAAGGAATAGTCATAATAGGTTTTTTACATCCTAATTTTTTATATTTTTCTCCATCTTCATCTGTAATTGAAGCAATTCCATCAATCGAATTGAGAGTATTTATTTCGTATTCTCGAAGTTGTTTTGCCAATAATTTTAGATACACTTTTTTGGCTGGATTGGTAGATTGGTTTGCCATTCTTTCCCAAATCATATGTTCCAAATTGTGCGACCTTAATACTATTTTTGCTTTACTAAATCTTCTTATCGTATGACAATAAGTAGTCATAAAAAGACTTTCTAAATGCACTATATCATATTCGTTTGCTTCTAAAGTTTTTCGAAGTAAAATATCAAAATCAGTTGAAAAAAAACGGCTTACATTGTATGAATCAGCAGTAACTAAATTTGAAAAAGCATCAACCACATTTAGTTTTGTATCTATAAATACGGCTTCAATTTTGGAATGATTAACGAAAGATTCACTGAAGGCATTGATATCAAAAGGGTGTTTGTGTGTGCTTAGAGTAAGTATTTTTAAATCAACGCCTAAATCAATTAAACCTTTGGAAATATTATTTATGGCTATACAACCTCCATCTTTTGCTGGCTGTGGGGGTTTAAGACATAATTGTAAAATTCGCATAGATTATTTTAATTTTCTCATTTTGATTTTAAAAAACTATCAAAACATTTGATTTGCAAATGTACATAAAACTATGTAAAACGATTCTTCAAACATAATTAACATAATTATTATTTAAATAAGTAAAGTATATGAAGTAATATTTATATGTTTGCAACATTGTTGCATTTAAATAAAAAACAAAAATGAAAAAATTACCTGTTACTGTACTTAGTGGATTTTTAGGAACTGGGAAAACGACTTTATTAAATCATATTTTACATAATAAAGAAGGTTTAAAAGTAGCCGTTATTGTGAATGATATGAGTGAAGTAAATGTTGATGCAAATACAATAGAGAACGAAAATATACTTTCAAGAACTGAGGAAAAACTCGTTGAGATGAGTAATGGTTGTATTTGCTGTACTCTCAGAGAAGATTTAATGATTGAGGTTGAAAAATTAGCTAAAGAAAATAAGTTTGATTATCTTGTTATTGAAAGCACTGGTATTTCTGAGCCGATTCCAGTTGCTCAAACTTTTACATTTGTGGATGAAGAAAACGATATAGATTTAAGTAAATTTAGTTACATAGATTGTATGGTTACGGTAGTCGATGCTTTCAATTTTTTTAAAGACTTTGGAAGTTCTGAAAAATTAGAAGACAGAAAATTAACAGATATGGAAGGAGATGACAGAAGTATTGTTAATCTACTAACTGATCAAATAGAGTTTGCGAATGTTATTATTTTAAACAAAACAGATTTAATTGATAAAGAACAGTATGCTTTATTGTTGAATGTGATTCATTCTCTTAATCCTAAATCCAAAATTATTCCTACACAACATTCAAAAGTGAATATAAAAGAAATCATTAACACTTCTCTTTTCAAATATGAAGAAGCGGAAAGTAGCGCTGGTTGGATTGCTGAATTAGAAAAAGAACATCATAACCCTGAAACTTTAGAATATGGTATAGGCTCTTTTGTATATAGAAATAAAATGCCTTTTCACCCAAAAAGATTCTGGAATTTTATCAACCATAACTTTCCACAAGAAATTTTAAGAAGCAAAGGTCTTTTTTGGCTTTCTAGTCGTTCAAGCCAAGCATTATCATGGAGTCAAGCAGGAGGTTCAATGCAAGGTGATAGTGCAGGTGTTTGGTGGGGAAGTATGTCTTTTGAAGAACGATTAAGGTACCCTTCATTTATCGAACATAAAGAAAAAATTGAAGAAAACTGGCATAAAATATTTGGGGATAGAAAAATTGAACTCGTTTTTATTGGTATTGATATAAATCAAGAAAAAGTCACTAAAATGCTCGATGATTGTATTTGCTCATTTGATGAAATAGAACTTATTGATTTTGATGAAGACACTATTGATGAATGGCCTATAATAAGAACAAGAGTATTAAAAAATGACGATTTTCTTATGAGTTGAATTTAATATCTCTGTAATTTATTTCACCTCTTTCGTGAAAACAACTTAACGTAAAAATCTAAATCAAATATTTTAGAATCGTTGTTAGCTTTGTAGGAAATAAAAACAGCAATGGGAGTTAGCACCATAGCACTAAGCCACATGCCAGTAAAAGGAGACAAAGTATTGTATTGTGCCATTTCTTGGCCACCTCTAGTGAGTATAAAATATACTATAAAAAGTAAAATGGCAATTAATACTGGAGCACCGAAGCCTCCTTTTTTGACAATAGCACCGAGTGATGCCCCAAGAAAAAACAACATAAAACAAGCATAAGAAAGGGTGAATTTTTCATGCCACTTTATTTCTAAATTATTTTTATAACTAGCAATTAATTCATTTACCGCAATGAATTTTTCCATGTTTTGAAGTTTACTTTCTACTTTACTCATTGCATCTGTGAGGTTTAATTTTTTATCCACTTCTCCTAAACCTTCATAATAATTTGGAGATGGAAAAATAGTATCAAAACTTAACCCTTTGATTGAATCGTTCATTGGGATACTGAACAAATAAGAGTTTTTATACATTTCAAACCATTGGAATCTTCGTTTGTCAAGTTCCATATCCGTTGAGTCCAACTTTTCATTGATTTGAGTTAAAGTCATCAAATACTCTTCTTTTTCATATTTATCTTCCTCTGATCTTTCGAAATCAAAAGAATTTAACTTGAATTTTAAGTCTGCTTTTTTGAAATAATACCTCATATAAGGCATTTTGGAATCTTTGATTTCTTTGGGGCTCATTTCCTGGAAAACAAATCCATCATTAAGAGATACTACTAAATAATTACCTTTCTTCTCTTGTTTGATAGTACCTGTTTTTGCACTGATGATTCTTTTATAATCTCTAGGATCAGTTAAGTAACCCATATTAGTTTTGAGATTGGTATAATCATAAATTAAAATATTTTTTAAAGTATTTCCATCATCTAGTTTCTCTCCTACCCTTATGTTATAACCTTCTAATTCATCATAAAAAATACCATCTTTGAAAATAATGGCCGCTTTGGTTTCTTGAATATCTGCTATAAGAACTCTCAACTTAAAATTGGCTTTGGGCCACAATGAATTGGAAAAATAAAACGCAAATGCGGAAACAAAAACCATGATCAGTAACATAGGTCTCATAATTCTAAACAATGACATTCCTGCTGCTTTCATGGCAATAAGTTCATTACTCTCTCCCAATTTTCCCATAGTCATTATGGAGGCCAATAAAATAGATAAGGGTAATGCCATAGGAACCCAATTGGCTGAAAAATAGAACATCAATTCCATAATTATGCTTGATGACAAACCTTTGCCCATCAAATCGTCAATATACAACCATAATGACTGCATATCTAGGAGAATCATCCATATGAAAAAATTAAGAATAAATGGGCCTATAAATGATTTAACAACTACCCAACTTAATTTTGACATAAGATAAATAAAATAAAAAAAGTATTTTTAACAACCGATAGACTGCCTTAAATTATTTATAGCATTCTCCCATAATAATTTAGCATCATCCATTTCATCTTCTTCTGCAAAATCAGTAATTATTAATGCTACTTGTTGTGTCATTGGATCTACTCTAATCAATAACTCAAAATAGTAATCTTCTCCTTCGTCATCTTTCCACTGGAATTGAACCAATTCATTTTTTTTATCTTTAAGAAGTTTTGCAGATTCTTCACTTCCATCCCAAATGAAAGTATACACATCATCTTTTACATTTACATTATCAGCAAACCATTCTGAAAGACCACTAGGGGTATTTAAACATTTGTATAAAATAGTAGTACTCGTATTGAGAATAAATTCTAATTCGTATTTAATTTTTTCCATAAAGCAATAGGTTGTATTAATAAAAAATTACCTATGTAATCAATATTAAAGGGTAATCGAAGCGCAAAGTACAAAAAATACTGATTTGCTACAACTTATCCAACAAAAAAACGAAAACCATAATGTTTTTATTGTTTTTTTATTTCTTTTTCTTTTGGTTGGCTTGTTGTTTTTGAACCTCTTCTAAACGTTCCATAAACTTGGATTTTTTAACAGGCTTCTTTTTGTTCTCTTCGATTTTCAATCTGATTTTATCTTCATCTATAAAGAACTTTTTGATTCCATACATAATACCGATGTTGAATAAGTTACCACATAAATAATAGTAACTCAAACCAGCAGAGAAAGAGTTGAAGAAGAAAATCATCATGATGGGAAAGAAATACATGATTACTTTCATATTAGGCATTCCTGGTGTAGAAGGTTGCACCATGTTTCCACTGTTCATTATTGTATAAATCAATGTAGAAACTGCCATCAATAAGGTGAATAAACTCACGTGATTTCCATAAATACTTGTAAGAATCGGAATATCTCCTGTCCATGAAGCAATTGCATCAAAAGATGATAAATCTTCTGCCCAAAGGAAACTTGCATGTCTTAAATCGATAGATGCTGGGAAAAACTTGAAGACGGCTAATAAAATCGGCATTTGAATCAACATCGGAATACAACCTGCCATTGGATTAACTCCACTAGAGCGATATAGGGCTTGTGTTTCTTGTTGTCTTTTCATCATTTGATCCTGACCAGGATATTTCTCATTAATTCTTGTAATTTCAGGCTTTAAAACCTTCATTTTAGCTGAAGAAATATAGTTTTTGTAGGTTAAAGGTGTAATGACTATTTTCACAATCAAAGTCACCAAGAAGATAACCAAACCAATCGCTAAACCTCCATTTTTCAATAAATCAAAAACGGGTTTTATAAAGTATTTATTTACCCAACCAAAAATTCCCCATCCGTGATTGATGATGTCTTCCATTCCATTGTCATAAGAAGCTAAGACATCGTAATCATTAGGTCCAAAGAAGAATTTTACTTGTGACACATTGCTTGACGGTAATTTTAAAGCAGTTTGGTATTCCAAAGTATATTCATCCCCTTCCAATTGCTTTTGAGCCACTTTACCCTTTGTGAATCCTTGTTCGGAAAGTATGGCAGAAGAGAAAAACTTGTGTTTAAATGCAACCCAATTGGTATTGGAAGTTAATTCCAATTCATCATCTGATCGTTCAGATAGATAATCTCTTTTTTGGTCAAAATAACGAAACATTACAGTTGCAATAGTTCGCTCATCGCTGGCTAATTTTTCGGTAGCCAAACCTTGCATTTTCCAATTGATGAAGATATTGTTGTAATCTATGTCGTCAATGTTTTTAAGTCCTACATATTCGATATCCAAAACGACATTATAATTACCGTTTTTCAATGAATACTTAAAATCGATGTATTTACTTGGATCACTTGTATTAAGTCTATAAGTCAAAAAAACACTGTTGGTATCTGAAACGATTAAAGCATTAGTTGGCTCCTGTTTTTCGAATATTAAATTTGATGTATTCAAAGGTATTCCATCGTTCACTAATGAAAGCCCAAAAGAGCTTTTGGCTTCATCGAATAAATGCAAACCGCTCATCGAATCAGGAGTGGCCATATAATCTTGGTAAGATTGAAATTCTTTCAATTTCACATCTACGATTCTACCTCCATTGTTGGATAATGTCACAACAATTTTGTCGTTTTTCAATGTTGCATATTCTTTATCTTTAGCAATTGCTGCTGGAGCAAAAATTCCAAATTCACTACTCAATTCATTGGTTTTAAGATTTGCTACTTTTTGAATTTCGGCTGTTTTTACAGAATCTACATATTGCGCTACAAAAACAGAATCTTTTTGAAGAGAATCTGGCAAGGTACTGATGACAATAGAATCGTTAACAACAGCAACAGTATCTATTACAATTTCGTTGAGTTGTGGTTTGAGAGAATCTTGTGTGTCAGTTTGAGTTGTTTCGGTTTGAGTTTTAGAATCTTTTGTTTTTTCTTCTACTTCATCATTATTCATAATGGTGAAAGTCAGTAAAATCGCTCCTATTAAAAATAAACCTATTAATGTATTTTTATCCATTTAATTGTTTCCTTTGAAAATTGAGGGGGCAAAATTAATCATTATAAATGATTGGGCTATGAAATAATTAAACAATTGAAGATATTTTTGAACGGTAGAGTACTCTTTATTGATTAAAAATCTTTTTTTATCAAAAACAACGCTGATTTTTTAAAGTGGTCTATCTTTGCAACAATATTGCAAAAATGAATTTATATTTAGTTTCTTTATCGTTGATAGGTGGCGTCTTAATTACAGGTGCTATTGTACTGCTTTTTACAGATTTAATAAGCGCTAAAAAAAGATACATCAATGCTTTAGCAGCAGCCATTGTCACAGCTTTGATTTTTGTGCATATTCTGCCAGAAATCTACGAAGTAAAGTCCGTAGGGATTGGTTTTACGCTAATGGCTGGAATGATTTTTCAGTTGTTTTTGGAAAAAATTACACATGGAGTCGAACACGGACATGATCACGCTCACAGTAAAGGACATAAGTCTATATTAATTGGTTTATTTATCGGTTTGGGGATACATGCTTTGGTAGAAGGAATTCCTTTGTTCTTGGGAGAAATTGACGGCATCGAAGAAGTGGCAAATCAACATCAGCACCATCATCACCATGACCATGACCACGGACACGACCATGGAGATGGAACTGAAACAAATAGCAAATGGATATATATATCTGCAATTATTGTACACAATATTCCGCTTACGGTTATTATTTCTCTATTTTTATTTTCATTAGAAATTTCAAAAATTAGATTTTTTCTATTTTTGTTTTTGTTTTCTATCATGACTCCAATTGGTGCTAGTTTAGGTATTGTTTTTTCTGAATCGAATAATTTGAATATTTATGGCAATTATTTTATGGCTTTTTCTACAGGTATGCTTTTACATATTATCACCTCCATTCTATTCGAACATTCGCACTCCAAAAGGGAAAGCGACCTACATCTAATCATCATTTCTATTGGGATTATCTTAGGTACATTACTTTTTAATTTTTAAACTATTGAAAGATTTAAAACAACATTATTCACAAAAGTCTGAATTTGCAGTTCAGCAACTAAAAACTATGGCTACAAAGACCAATTTGCTTGTTGCCTTGAGAGTTTTGGCTTTTGGTTTAATTATTTTATTGGGGTATTTATTTTGGGGCAACCTCATCTTAGAAGTTCTAAATATTATTGTACTTGGGTTTCTTTTTATGGTCTTAATCAAATGGCATGGGATGTATGACGCTAAAAAAGAATATTGGAATGCAGTACATCAGTTTTATGAAAATGAAATCAAAGCTTTAGAAAACGATTTTGAGTGGGCCAAAGATGGTGCTGAGTACAAAATACCTCAACATGAGTTTGCACATGATATGGATTTGTTTGGAAACTTATCTTTTTTTCATAAAATCAACAGAACAAATACTTTAGGTGGTGAAAATTATTTAGCAAAACAATTTTTGTCTAATGACAATAAAAACATCATTGCTAAGCAAAAAGCCGTTACTGAACTTTCGGAATTGCTAGATTTCCAAGAACAGTTTGTAGGAACTTCCAGAACCAATAAATCAGATTTAAAACCTGAATTACTTCAAGGTTGGTTTAAAAACTATCAACCTGCAATGAATAAAAACATTAAATATATTTTATGGGTTTTCCAATTATTTCTATTGTTTTGTTGTCTTTGTATATTTCTGAAATGATTGCAGGAATTATTTTTGGAGGTTGGTTTACTTTAGGCTTGATTGTAACAGGTTTACTCATTAGAAACACCATAAAATTTAGCATTGAAATCAACCGAATTGCTGATAATATTAATACTTACGGTTCTCTTTTAGACCTTATTGAAAAGCAGAAATTTTCAAGCGAAATATTAGAAAATATTCAAAAAAATATTCGCCAAGACAATAACCAAGCGTCTGCAATGTTTAAGTCTTTTTCTAAAAAAGTTGATTTATTCAACAACAGAAACAATTTTCTAGTAGGTATTTTTGGAAATGCGCTGTTGCTTTGGGATTCTCAAACGATTTTCGCTCTTGAAAAATGGATTACCAATAATAAAGAAACTGTTTCAAATTGGATCAGCGGTATTTTCGAAATGGATGCTTTATTGTCTCTTTCTTTGTATCGTTTCAATCATCCTCACTTTAGATTTCCTACTTTACTTTCTCAAGAAGACAAAACACTCCTAAAGGCAGAAGAAATTGGCCATCCTTTGTTGAACGTTGAGAACTGCATTACCAATAGCGTTACGATGACAGAAGGTAATTTCCTTATCATTACAGGAGCTAATATGGCAGGAAAAAGTACATTTTTGAGAACTATTGGTTTGACGTTTGTGATGACCAATGTGGGTTTACCCATTTTTGCCAAAAATATTGAGATGAAACCACAAAAACTTATTTCCAGTATGCGAACAGAAGATTCTCTAAAAGATGATGAATCTTACTTTTTTGCAGAGTTAAAAAGGTTGAAATACATCATCGAAACGATTGGTAATGATCCTCATTTTATCATTTTGGATGAAATCCTTAAAGGAACCAACAGCAAAGACAAAGAAGAAGGTTCAAAACAATTTGTTCAGAAATTGGTAAAAATGTCTGCCTCTGGTATTATTGCAACACATGATCTAGGTTTGTGTACTTTGTCTAACGATTTGCCTGAAATCCAAAACTTCTATTTCGATGCAGAAATCATCAACGATGAATTGCATTTTGACTACAAAATGAAAGATGGTGTTTGTAAAAACATGAATGCTTCTTTTTTGCTGAGAAAGATGGATATTGTTTAGAGGGATTTTAGTGCAAATTCCATGATAATTTAAAGTGTCACTTTAGATTATCATGACAAACTAAAGTAGCCGATTCTTATTTTATGTTGGAAATTGGTTTTAATATGATGTTCTAAACTAATTCTGATACGAAATGGATGATGTTTTTATGAATTATCCCTTTATAAGAGTTACCTTCAGATTTATCCATAGAAATTACATATTTTGGGAAATTATCATTAATAGAAAGTAAATTTCCAAATTCTCGGTTACGAACTTTTTCGTCTGCGAGTAAGTAACTGACTTGAACATATATTTTCTCTGAGTTTCTTTCACATATAAAATCAATTTCCTTATCATTTTCCCAACCAATTGTAATATGGTAACCTGCCATTTTCAAATGGGTAAATACAATGTTTTCTAATATTTTATTGATATCATTCTGTCTATAGCCAACAATGCTATTCCTTAAGCCTAAATCCTCAAAATAATATTTTTCACCTATTTCAAATATTTTTTTCCCTGAGATATCAGAACGTTGCAATTTGAAAATAAAAAAAGCATTCACTAAATGTGAAAGATAATCCATCACAATATTTGGTGACACTTTTATTTGCTGAGATTTTAGGTAATCACTAATTTTTTTTGCTGAAAATATACTGCCCGTATTATTTGCAATGTATTTGATTAAATTTTCTAAAAATGAAATATTTCTGATGTTATTTCGCTTTACTACATCTTTAAATAAAATAGCCGCATAAATATTTTGAAGATAGTCAAAAACCATTTTTTCTTCCAGAGGAATTTGTATTAAACCTGGCAAGCCTCCAAATTGCAAATATTTATAAAATGTTTCTTCGGAATTCTCCAATCCATGGAATTGCAAAAATTCATTATAAGACAAACCGTAAACTTTTATTTCAACGTATCTTCCACTCAAAAAAGTTGACAATTCGCTAGATAACAAATTTGCATTACTACCTGTGATAAATATTTCTGCCTGGTTTTTTACTTGAATACTTCTTAGACATTTTTCAAATTCATTGATCTCTTGAATCTCATCAATAATCAAATAGTTTTTTACCTCCTCTTTATATTGATTTTCAAAATATAGCATTAATGATTTATAATCGACAATTTCATCAAATTCAAACAACTCTTTATTGATATAAATAATGTTGGCTCTCTCATCTTTTACTTTGATTATCTCCATAAGTTGATACATCAAATAACTTTTGCCCACTCGCCTTTGTCCAACTATTACTTTTATAAGAGACGTATTGAGGAAAGGTATAATTTTATCTATATAAAGTGTTCTGGTATGTAATGTATTATTCATTTTATACTTAAAATATTACACAAATATAGTAAAAGTTTTAAGTATACTTAAAACTTTTATCAAAAAACATAAATCTTTTAAGTATAAAAACCTCTAGTAATCTTCATAAACATTCCAAAGATTAGAATTAAGTCCTACTTGGAATAAATGAAGTGAAGCATTTCCGTTAGTCGTTTTGTCGGTTCGAAATGCATAACTAGCAAAAGCGTTGAGATTGTATTTTGACACTAATTTTCTAGAAACTTTAATCTCGTTATACCAAATATAATGGCTTTCTCCTTGTCCAATTTTATGCCCTCTTTCTCTATCTCTCAAAGTATAATTCAACATCATATTCCCTCCTTGAGATACAGCGTTGAAATCTTCACCTCTATCGGCATATATAATTTTGGCTTCGAAATACCAATCTTTGAATAAATATCTAACTCTTGTTACACTTTCGTGGAAGTTGGCACCCATCGGGTGGGCTAAAGATTGTCCTAAATGAGCATAATTGAGTAAAGAAGTAGTGTGAGAATAAGTAAAAGGTCTTACCCAATTAACTTCTGTTTGAAAAGAAAGATTTTTAACATTCAATACATCATACGTTTTGAAACCTACTTGCATTGCGTATTTATTTGCCCACCATCCTGAATTTTCTCTATATTCTTGCAACAAAAATTCATCTAAGACAAATTGTGTGTAAAAAACATACTTTTCCTTAAAAACATATTTCATAGATGCGCCAAACAAGACATTATCTGAGGAACCAATAGCATATTCTACTGGTCTATAAAAAATAATTGGATTTAAATAATTGACATCAAATCCTCTTTGCGCTAGGGTATCATTACCCATAAAGACAACAGATTCAAAAAGAGTAAAATTTAAATTTTCAACAATATTCCAGCTCAACTGGTGAGAAACGGCAAACTTTCTTTGTAAATTACCATTTGCATAAGTGTCGGTATTCATAGCATAAAGATTGGTATACTTTACATTCCAAAAATTACTCATTATTCTCAAAAATGGATAAGGAGCTGCATTATCTGAAATCATCATACTTCTGAATCCATCGCCCCAAAAATGTTTTCCATTTCCTGTGGTAATATCAAAGAATTTATTTGGCGACCAATTAAAATAAAATTCTGCATAATGCACATTTTGAGTTCCATTATCTATTCCCATTCCATTTACAGCGTCATTCATAAAAACACTAGAATCTTGAAATTGAAACCTAGGCATTGATGCATAACTGTAGATTCCCGAAAACCCAAATTTCTTGAAACTTGAATTCAAAAACACTCCAGCGCCATAATTCAATCTTGTATCTTCAGATAACTGTAGACGACCTCTTGCATCAATAAAAGGAGTAATATTAAATTTGGTCTTTATACTTTTTTTAATGTTAAATAACAAAGAAGTATAATTGCTATCAATTTGTTCTATTTCTCTAGAAATATAGGGCTTTACACCAGAATGAAAGTTTAGATTTACGTGGTTTTTATACAAAGAAGATTCATAAGGATAAGCCATAACATGATTGTTTTGAAGCACTTCATTTTGTCCATAAAATCCTACAGCAAAAAAAAATAAAACGATATGTAGCCATAAAAGTTTATACATTTACTTGTTTTGGTTTGATAACGAAAGGTATTGTAATCAGTATAACTGCAAATGCTAGTGTGAACAAAAATTGCAAAGTAATATTTACTTTTATGTAATGCTGAATCATCACTGCTCCTAAAACTACTAAAATATTATACAAATACAACCACAAAACGGTTTGTCTGTGGTTTAACCCCAATAAAATAAAACGATGATGAATGTGGTTTTTATCTGCAGTAAATGGAGAAACACCTTTGAAAGCTCTAATTGTAAAAACCCTTAATGTATCCACTAATGGATACACCAAAATAGACATTACGATAATCGGCATATTTCCATTGAGCCATTCAGGCATTTTTGTAGTATCTATGTTTATAGCGTTGATTGCTAAAACACTTATGATTGCCCCAATAGTGAGAGAACCTGAATCTCCCATAAAAATCCGTGCTGGTGAAAAGTTGAAAACTAAAAAGCCCAGAAGAGCACCACTTAATACAAATCCAAGTAATGCTAAAGGAACGTTCTCAGCATAAAGAAAAAGTAACCCAAAGAAACTTGCAATAAAAAAACCTATTCCTCCTGCAAGACCATCGATTCCGTCAATCAAGTTGATGGCATTTACAACTACAATATATACAAATAATGATAATAAGTAACTTTGCCAATCTTCAAGAAGTTCATATGAACCAAAAAGCCCATGCATAGAAGTAATTCTAATATTAGCTAGTACTACTAAAATAAATCCAACAATTAAATGAGCCGCTAATTTTTTCATGGGTGCAGTACCAATAATATCATCTTTTACACCCACAAAAAACAATAGAATTAGAATCGCAATTAGATGTTTGAAATTGGTAAGCATATGCGGAATATGATCATACTCCTCTGGAAACCAAAGCGAGTAGGAAAATACAATGGCTCCAAAAATTATAATACCACCAATGGTTGGAATACTTCTACTATGAAGTTTTCTATCCTCTGATGGTTCATCCACCAAGTGTTTAAGTTTTGCCACTTTAATTAAAGAAGGAATGGCAAGTAAAACTACAAAAAATGCAGTTAAAAATCCTAATAAGATAATTGTAGTTCCAGGTTCCATTTTATAAATCGAGATAATTATTATTAAGAAACATTCGGAGCCCTAAAGCATAGAACATTTCGTTTTGACTGAGAGCATTGTTAGAATTGTTTTTCAAATTTCTACTGTACAAACCTGCAAAAATTTGCATTCTGGTTTTGATGTTAAAATTATGTCCAACTTCTAATCTAAAATATTGTGAACTTATTTGATGCGTTTCTTTTACAGAATTTTCAAATCTATCGTTTGCCAATAAAATATATTCACCAATCGTGTGAACTTGATTTCCATTGGTCAACGTGGTGCTTTGTCTTTCTCTTTGAGTAAAAATTACAGCAACATCAGCAAACCAATTCTTTTTTTGGAAATGATACATAAAAATCAATTCATTGAAAGAAGCGCCCAATGGATGCGCTAATTCTTGAAAATTATGCGTATAATTTTGTAAAATATTTTCAGTATCGTGCGTGTACATAAAAGAAGGAACAGTATTGAATTCAGCATGAAGCCAATTTTTCTTCCAACCGATAGGTTCCAGCCATTTCAAACCAATTTGATAACCCATTTTGTTGATGTCATCCATCGCCAATTGACCGAAAAAATTAAATTTCTTCATTGTGTAAGATGCATTCAAACCTATCAAAGTGTTGTTTTGATTTTGAAGTCCATTTACAGCCGTTCCAAATCCAATGATAGGAACATAAAAACTATAGTGCATTGGTATCATTCCAATAGTATCTTCATAATTTTTGAAAATTACACCTTCAAAAAATCCTACTTCTATGTTTTGAGTTGGTTTGTATGAAATGTATTTGAAACTACCTCCTTTTCTTTTGAACAACGCTTCAGCAGAACTTGTAACAGGCAATCGAACTAAACTTTGCATCCATGCATTAACGTTTTGATACATCCATTTTTTATTTTTAGATTGCAATAAAAACCTTAACATTGGATAATTGCTCGTATTGTCTGAAAGCAACAAACTTCTGTAACCATTTCCGACAAAAAGTTTATCGTGTCCAAACTGAATATTCACTTGAGAATGTGCTTTTACGCTTACATAGCCACTAGAATTTCCAGCATCTAGACCTGTAACTTTAAAGGGTTTTGTTCTACCCAATCCGAAAGCAATACCTCTTGAACTGGCAATACTGTCCAAAAACCTTGGTAAAAACATCTGAGTTTCATAAAATCTTGTTTCAAAAGAGACGTTTTTGCCAATATCACCAGCCACCCGAAATCCTCTTGTATTGAGGTAAGTTCTTTCATCATCCATTCTTCCCAATTGATTGGTCTTTCCATATGATAAATCCAATAAGATATCTGCCGTAATATTTACATCATCTTTACTAATATCGATGAGACTTCTATGATACAAGAATATCGTTAAATCATAAAAATGTTTAGAAGTATCTTTGAATGTATAATCGAGAACTTTTTGATTTTCAAACTGGTGACAATAAGGTTTTATGGACTGATGCGTATAAGCGCCAGTATTGTTTTGATGAATATTGACTTCTTGATTTAAAATGAAGTTCATAGGAATATTTTGAGTTTGCCCCCACAAGTATAGAGTACCAAAAACAAGTGTTACTATGAGACTAATATGTTTCAAAATCTATTCAAATATGTTTTGTTCTAAAACGTGCTGATAAACTGATTTGATTCCATCTTCAAGTTTTATTTGATGTTTCCAGCCCAATTGATGCATTAAAGTCATGTCCAATAATTTTCTTGGAGTTCCATCTGGTTTGCTAGTATCAAATTGTAAATCGCCTTCGAACCCAACGATGTCTTTTATGGTCAAAGCCAAATCTTTTATGGAAATATCTTCTCCACAACCAATATTGAGCCAGCCTGCTTCATTGTGATTTTGCATCAAAAAATAACAAGCATCTGCTAAATCCTCTACATGAAGAAATTCTCGTTTGGGCGTTCCTGTTCCCCAGATTTCAACAGCACTTTTGCCTTCTTTTTTGGCTGTGTGAAATTTTCTCAATAATGCAGGTAATACATGAGAATTGTTCAAATCATAATTGTCATTTGGACCATATAAATTGGTAGGCATGGCAGAAATAAAATTGCATCCATATTGCTCACGATAAGTATCGCACATTTTGATGCCCGCAATTTTTGCTAAAGCGTAAGGTTCATTGGTAGGCTCCAATTCACCTATCAACAAATAAGATTCTTTGATAGGTTGGGGCGCTAATTTTGGATAAATACAAGATGAACCTAAGAACAATAATTTAATAACTTTATTCAAATAAGAAGCGTGAATCACATTGTTTTGAATCATTAAATTCTGATACAAAAAATCTGCTTTGTAAGTATTATTGGCGTGAATCCCTCCTACTTTAGCAGCAGCAAGAAAAACATATTGTGGTTTTTCCGATTCAAAAAAATCATGAACCGCTTTTTGGTTGGTCAAATCCAACTCTTTTGATGTTCTTGTAATAATATTTTGGAATCCTTCTTTTTCTAATTTAGACTTGATGGCATTACCTACCATTCCTCTATGCCCCGCAATATATATCTTATCAGTTTTATTCATTTTATTCAAAATAATTCAAAGTTTCGTATCCTCCTTCTTTGAGATAAATATCTTTTTGAAAAAGTTTCAAGTCACTTTCCATCATGTCTTTTACCAATGCTTCTAAGTCGTATTCGTGTTTCCAACCTAATTCTTTTTGTGCTTTTGAAGGATCACCAATAAGCAACTCTACTTCTGTAGGTCTGTAATATTTTGGATCTACTTCTACGATGATTTCATTAGTTGCTTTGTTATATCCTTTTTCATTTTCAGCCTCTCCTTCCCATCTTACTTCAATCCCTACTTCTCCAAATGCTAATTCAACGAATCTTCTTACGGTATTGGTAACTCCAGTAGCCAAAACAAAATCATCTGCTTTTTCTTGTTGTAACATCAACCACATTCCTTTGATATAATCTTTGGCATGTCCCCAATCTCTTTGTGCATCTAAATTTCCTAAAAATAATTTTTTCTGAAGACCTAAAGAGATTTTTGCCGCAGCTCTAGTAATTTTTCTAGTTACGAATGTTTCTCCTCTTATAGGACTTTCATGATTGAACAAAATCCCATTACAAGCATACATTCCATAGGCTTCTCTGTAATTTTTCACAATCCAATACCCATACAATTTTGCTACAGCATAAGGACTTCTTGGATAAAAAGGTGTTGTTTCTTTTTGAGGAACTTCTTGCACCAAACCATACAATTCAGAAGTTGAGGCTTGATAAAATTTTGTTTTCTCAGTTAGTCCTAAAATTCTGATTGCTTCTAAAATTCTTAAAGTACCTAATGCATCAGAGTTAGCCGTATATTCTGGTGTTTCGAAAGAAACCATCACGTGTGATTGAGCAGCAAGATTATAGATTTCATCAGGTTGAACTTCCTGAATGATTCTAATCAAATTGGTGCTATCTGTTAAATCTCCATAATGTAGAAAAAACCTAACATCATTTTCATGTTGATCTTTGTACAAATGGTCTATTCTACTAGTGTTAAACATTGAAGAACGCCTTTTAATACCATGTACTACATAGCCTTTTTTTAGTAAAAACTCTGCCAGATATGCACCATCTTGTCCTGTAATTCCTGTAATTAGGGCAACTTTCATTTAAATAAAATTAAATTA
>CAWUIK010000060.1:0-18786 GCA_963922585.1 uncultured Flavobacteriales bacterium
TTATAATGCCGAAACCCTGAATGAAATCGGGAATGATTGTGTAATCATTAATATAAATAAGACTTACAAAAGAGGCTCAGGTGAAAATGCAATCTATGATGCAACAAAAGAAATTTGGGATATAAAAGAACATAGAAGAAACCAAATTAAATATGTATTGAGTGAATATAAGGGATTAATAGTAGAAGTGTTTAAAGTTAAAAGATGGTATTCAAAAGAACGCGGATATAATCCAGGAGCAAAAAAATACGGGCAAACATATTTGGGTTATGGTTTTGAGGGAGAAATTGCAGAGGTATTTGAACGAAATAAGTACATTAATAAAACCATTTCACCCTTTAAGAAACAAGGGTTTGCAAGTGTTTTGATTTTCCCCGAAACACTACAAAAATTAAAAAATAACTAAGCCTAACAAAGTATAAAAATAATAGCCGAAATAGTAGTAAATACGAGCGTTATGTCCCGTATAAAATTTAGTTGTATCCTGAAAATTTTGACTTTCGAAGTCGGCTATTATTCTTATACAAACCGTTAGGCTTAATAAAATTGAAATCACAAATTTACACTGCGAATTGAATTAACTAAAACATCAATGAGACTTCTTACCTCAAATATCTTCAGGCTATGCATTGTCATACTTTCATTCTTTTTTCATTCTAATATTCGTGGTCAATACACTGACACCATTAAAGATAATTCTAAAGATTACATAACTGTAAATCATTTTGACAAAGACAATCAGCTCTACAAAATCGAAGAAATAAAAAGCGACACCGTTCAAAAGATCACAATCTATAATGGATATTGGGGAACTTACACCGTAAGCTATCCCGTTCAAGGTGTTGAAGAAAAGTATTCTAGCAACAAAATTTTATTGTCCCGAAACTCAAGCCAAGGATATGAAAAGTACACTTCTGAAGGTGTATTATACGAACAAAAATCCTATCGTTCTTGTCCCACTTGTGCTGATAGCCTGTATCAATACAACGAAGATGATGGGATCATAACATCAATTGAAAGAAACTATGTTGAGGGGGAACTTTCCAGACATCTAATAACCTATTCGTCTGAAAAGGAAGGTTTAATTCTTGGGGAGAGATTTGAATATAGAGATACTTCAAACTCCTATTTTGAGTATGAGTACGATGATTTACAAAAACGCTATTACACAGCCTTTGAAGAGCCTTTTAAGGACTATCGAGATTCTGTAAATATCTACTCCGAACATGGAACTAATATTACGGGAACTATTTCTTATAGTTTTTATAATGGTATGAAATATAAAACCATGTGGGAGCGAGATAAACTTGTTACACATTACTATTACGACAATAATGGAGTTTTGATTGATTCTGCAACGATAAAGATTGTTACAACATTTGCCGAATCATTCAATGAACTACCGCACTCATACTGGAACAAGTACGAGCCTTTCTCTGATAGACCTATCTTCAAAATTGAGCTATACCAAGACAAGAATATAAAGTCTTATGCTAAGTACGAATATGATGATTATTATGACGAAAGTATAGTCGAATTAACTTCATTTGATTCATTAGGAAACGGCACATCAATTCAACTTAAACTGTCTTCTGACGATTATTTCAAGACCTTTGAAAATGGTGATACTAGAACCGAAACCAAGGTTAATAGATACGATAGAAAAGCCTGGTGGGCAGACAGTACCTATTTCATATACGAAGGATGTGCCTTAGATGAAGATCGGGTTTATGTCGGCTATGAAAGAAAAGGGGCTTCAAGGACAGAAGTATTTTATAATAATGATTGGTTACCTCTAAATTCCACTGATGATTCGGGCAAGTATCTTGAAGAAGTAATTTATGAGTATGATTCTTCTTACAATTTAATTACCATCAACCACAAAAATGATCGTGATTCATCTGGTACAGGCACATATAGATACAAACATGTGACATCACATAAATATGAGCGCTTCAATTCAAAGAGAAAAACGGTCTACTACTATGAAGAGGATAACTCTGGGAGAGTGATTCGGCAATTTGCTTATGATCAAAAAGGAAAGAAACTCCGTTACGACATGTCATTAGATACCTTAAAAAATGAAGGATATGAGCGCTACTATTCTCCAAAAGGGAAACTGCAATGGGAAAATAAACTAACAAATAAGGGTTACGAGGGATGGACGCTAGAAGGTTTGGGTTATGATCTATTTGATAGTGAACATGAATATTACCTAACTGAAAAGGATAAAGAAGATTTCTTTACTGAACCAGACCAGTACAATAATTTAGATTCTGTTTGGTATTCCAAATGTATGTATCAAAATGGAATACGACATGGAACCTACTTAGCCAGGGGCGGTACCCATGGACAATATCAGAACGGACTAAAAACAGGTCTATGGACTAACGTATCATGGACAAATGGTCAATTAGGCTTGGGAGAAACCTATTATATAGGTCATTACCAAAACGATTTAAAATCAGGTTTATGGATTCAAACTTTTGAAACAGGCGACACGCTTAAATATAACACCTATGTTAGAGACACTTTGCACGGTGAAGTTAGAACCTATGACCGAGGTCAGTTTGTTGAGTCTAGAGAATATAACATGGGAAAACCTACTGATGAAAATCAATCAGGCACTTACACAATAAACAGACCATTTATCTACGGGGAAGTTGTAGACGACAAAAGAGAGGGGCAATGGAAAATGGAGTTTGACGATGGTTGGGTTTACTTAGACTTTGTTAATGATCAACCCAATGGGATGTACTATTGGCTAAGTTTTGATCAGCAAGACACTTTAGAGATTGCCCAAATTTTTGGTGGAGATTGGGAGATAAAAAACGACTACCGCTTAGATTATGATGACCGAACATACATGACCAGAGACCTTGAAAGAAATGGACTTACAGTTTATAAGGGAGACTCATTAATTTTTGAGAATAATAAAGTTATTAATTCTTACAACCGATGGAACAATACTTTTTCTTGGAGAAGGTTCATTGAAAAAAAGGTTCAAATCACCACACCGTCTACGTACAGCTACTATAACAATGCTATCATTGTAAAAGGTGCGAATGGGTATGTTACCAACTTTGATGAAGATGGACATCTGATAAGTGAAGGAAACATCGAAAAAGGGGAAAGGACAGGAGATTGGAAATTCTATTACCCTAACGGAATGATTGAAAAAACAGGCACCTACCACATTGGACAAGAAACGGGTGAATGGCAATATTTTGATGAATATGGACAACCTTTAAAGCAAGAAGCGAAAACGTTTGGAATAACACGAGAAGAATCAGCGAAATTGTACACAAACATTATTATACCTCTTTCTTCTTATTCATCTCTATCAGACTATAAAAGTCTTGAATTATCGTCAATGGAAACAAAACGTTCACATTGTTAAACACTACCCAATACGATGAATATTCGAGTGAGTCAACTCCATCTTTTGAACTCATCAACCTAAACGACAATAAAATTGTTAAACGATTTACGCAATCCACCATTCCTTACTATCCAGGAATGGAACTTAGCCTAATTGCACTTTCCAATAACGGAAAATACATGGCAGCATACCGGCCTTATGAAACGAAAGGAACTCAAGCTCAATTTAACGACACTATTTATATCTACGACTTGAACACAGAGGAAGTGGTTAGACAGTGCTTTCACAGAGATTCTGATCACTCCATCTATAGTAGAATGTCTCCTTCAGATATATTATCCATGCATTTCACGAATAATGACTCATGCCTTTTACTGACTACAAATTCGGAAGAAATAATTAAATATGACCTCTCAACAGGAAAACAAATCAAAAAGAAATGGGCAGGTGAAGAAAATGTTGAAGGGAATGTTGAGAAAGTATTGGTCTATCCTCATCAGAATAAATATATTGTCGAACAAGGAGACTTCTTGCTATACTATGACCTGAATTCTTTCAAGAAGATAGAAAGTACCCCTCTCCCCTTTTCTGATAAAATCAGTAAGACATTATACCATATCGACAGGTATATCGACAAAGGAAAGAAGAGTGACATAACTCATACATTATATGATCCTTTAACAAAAGATAGTGTCTCTTTTTCGCAGAAAGAATTACTCAAACAAATTGACAAGAAAATTGGCTACCTTGACCTTTCATTGTTCAATGCAATAGTACAAGAAAAAAGATGTGTCCTATGGTTCAATGGAGGATTCAATGAATTTGGGATAAACATACGAATAACAATGGATCGTGAAACCAATAAGGTTCTTCATTATAATCTATCTTCAGATTGGTCAATGCCGAATAGCCCCATCAATTTAGATTCAAAATCGATATTCGTTTTGGACATCCCTCTTTCCATTGAAATAGAGAACTTTGAACTCCTAAATACCGATAATAGACATTTAACGACTCTCTACAAATACGATATGGAGAGCTTTGAGATCGAAGAAATAAACCAAGGAAGTAAACTCGGGAGTATGAGTTATGCCTCACCCCAAAACGAGATGCTTGAACTGGGAAATTATACGATCGCTTATGACGAATATGGTGAAAATGCCTTTCAACAAAGTAAGCATAGATTTAACCTATCAACACTGGGATATACACATGCCAACTTCTCCATGTCAAGAAAAGATGACTATGATGATCCTTTCTATATTGCCCTTGATTCCATCTATTATCTTTCTGAAAAATCCTACGTTCCTGACTCTGTTGACATACCTGACTACTTAAAGTCTAAAGGGATGGTATTGAGTGAATCTTCTGGTCGTTATTCCGTATTAGAAGCTAGTCTATGGTACCATGAGAGTTTTGAGGAAATCGAATTTATCAATGACAACAAAACTGCCTTCCATGAGAAGTTTGTCAAACTTAGTATGATTGATAGTTCTGATTACATCTTCTATTGTCCAGATCGTTACTATTTCGCTTCTCGGGATGCTAGTAAAAAGATCTACTTTGAACATAACCTAAACAACTACCCTTTCGAACAATTCGACCTCAAGTACAATCGACCAGACATTATTTTAGATCGATTAGGTTATGCAGACAGTTCTTTGGTGGCGGCCTATCACAAAGCTTATTTGAAACGATTAAAAAAGATGGGCTTCACTGAAGATATGTTAAAAGATGATTTCCATTTACCTGAAATTGAAATCAAGAATTATGAGTCCATACCTAGCATTATCGATCAAGAAGAAATTGATTTGAACTTGCATTTCGAAGATAGCAAATACCCATTGGATCGTATTAATATTTGGGTGAATGATGTGGCAATCCTTGGGACATCAGGTATCTCTCTCAGAGAACAAAATGTTAAGTCGTTGGACAAAAACATTTCTATTCCTTTGGCTAAAGGTCAAAACAAGATTCAAATATCTGTTTTGAATCAAGCCGGTGCCGAGAGCTTTAAAGAAACCGTTGAACTGGAATGCACAAAAGGTAAAACCCAACCCAATCTATATCTTATCACTCTAGGCGCAAGTGAGTTCCAACAAAGTGATTACAACCTTACTTATGCTGCTAAAGATGCCAAAGACATAACCAATCAATTGAGTAAGAGTACTGTCTACAATGAAGTTTTCACCCAAACACTTACCAATGTAGAATTGACCAGAGAAAATGTCATTGGCCTAAAATCATTCTTGGAAAAAGCAGACATCAACGACCACGTAATGATTTTCCTAGCTGGTCATGGTGTGCTTAGTGTTGATCTCGATTATTATTTAGCAACCTACGATATGAACTTTGACCACCCCGAAGATCGAGGTCTTATGTATGAGGATTTAGAAAGTTTGTTGGACGGCATCAAACCTTTGCAAAAAGTTCTCTTCATAGACGCCTGCCATAGCGGTGAAATTGACAAAGAAGAAGTGGAATTCTCCCAAGCTGAGAACACCGAAGAAGGCGATGTGCAATTTAGAGCGGTTGGCAAAACAGTTCGATCTAAACTAGGTTCTTCTAACACATTAGAATTAACTAAATCACTCTTCACTGACCTCAGAAAAGGAACTGGTGCAACTGTAATTTCCTCTGCAGGAGGGATGGAGTTTGCCATTGAAAGTGCTACTTGGCAAAATGGGTTATTTACCTATGCCCTACTCGATGGTTTAAAAAGTGGTGATGCAGATTTGAACAATGACGGTGAAATTTGGTTGTCTGAGTTGCAAGAACACATCGAAATACAAGTCCTTTACATGAGTAGAGGAAAACAACACCCTACTTCTAGAATTGAAAACCAAACGGTAGATTTTAGGATATGGTAAAAAAACTAAGCCTAACAACTAAGCATTCGAACTGCCGATAGGCAAAGTTTGAATGCGCTGTTGACTAACCCGGAGATGGGTTATGGGGAAAACGACAAGATGTTGTAGGTTTGATTATTTCAATTTAGAGATTGGAAACACTATAAATAGAAGAATCTAGAAAATTTGTTGAGTTGTCTTTCTAATTTTACTCCTTCTCTCCTACCCAATTGGTTTCAAACAGTTCGATTATTTTTGATTTATCTGTGTTGTTTCCTAAAATCAACATCAGTTTAGTAATGGCAGATTCAATCGTTAAATCTCCACCGCCCACTACACCTAGTTTGAGCAGTCCCTTTCCTGTTTCGTATTTGGTCTGATCCACTTTACCTGATTTACATTGAGTGATGTTGATGATAATGATTCCTTGCTGAATAGCATTATTTACTGCATCCAAAAACCATTGCTCTGTAGAAGCATTTCCAGAACCATATGTTTCTAAAATAATCGCTTTGATATTAGGTTGAGATAACTGATACTTTACAGATTTCTCAGAAATTCCAGGAAAAAGTTTCAAAACACTTATTCCTGTTTCAAAGGCATATTGAAATGCCACTTTTTTATCTTTTGGCATTGAGTTTATCACACTAAATCGATAATCTATTTCAATACCTGCTTCAGCCAAAATGGGATAATTAAAAGATTCAAATGCGTTGAAATGGTGTGCACTCAACTTTGTCGTGCGATTGGCTCTAAACAATTTATATTCAAAATATAATGCTACTTCTGGCACTAATGGAACATCATCATTGTATGCACTAGCAATTTCAATAGCAGTTATCAAATTTTCTTTTCCATCTGTTCGGATGATTCCAATAGGCAATTGAGAACCTGTAAAAACAATCGGCTTAGAAAGGTTTTTGATCATAAAACTTACAGCACTTGCTGTATATGCCATAGTATCTGTTCCGTGAAGTACCACAAAACCATCATAATCTTCATAATGTTTCTCAATGATTTTTACCAAAGATGCCCAAATTTCGGGTTGCATATTGGAACTATCTATTGGTTTTTCAAAAGCAATAGAATCAATAGCACACTTAAATTTGAGTAATTCTGGAACCTGTTGGGTAATCTGAGAAAAATCAAAAGGTCTTAAAACACCAGAAGATTGATCGGTAATCATACCAATAGTACCACCAGTGTATATCAGTAAGATTTTCTTATTGTGCATAATAATTAAAACTTGGTATTCAACAGAATCTAAGCATCTTTTGCTTCTACAACTATTGAAGTAGCAACGGCTACTTTTTTAGTTTCTTTCTTCTTTATCGTTTTTTTGGGAGTCAATTCACTTAATTTACTAACTAAATCCAAGAATTTCTTCAAAGCATCCAAAAATAAAGTAATGGTTAAGAAAATAGTCATCGACCAAATTACAATCAAATTAGCCCAGAAAGTGTCTAAATATATCCCAAATATTCTTTTCTTAGGCGCATAAAAATGAGATTTAAATCCATTACTATCATAAGGCAATAAATATATTGGATCTTTCTTTTGTATAATGCTATGGTCATCTTCGTCTGTAAATTGAAGAGAATTTGCATTCGTAACAAAATCTTGTAATGCTTTATTTTTATATCTATCTCTAAAATTAATAAATGAAATATCTAAAATTTTACTCATTAATTTTCTAGCTTGTTTATGCTGCTTCCCTGTAATCTCTCCATCCTCTTTTTTAGCATCTAAAATAGCAATAAAAGCTTCGTTTGGTTTTGTAAATTTAGCCTGAACTTCTTCTTTAAGTTTTTCTTGCTCTAAATATAAATTCAAGTAACCATCCTTTATTTGACCCAAAAATGCAGAAATAGTACTGTCAGTTTTTGGTGTAAATTTCTCTAAAGTCAACTCTTCAATAGCAGTGCTCAATCCTGGGAAGTAGTCAAACATAGTAGAATCAAATCCCATTGCTTTTTGATCAGCATCTTGATATCTGATTTCTTTTTCAAGTTCGTTTTTAACTACATTTAACTGAGTTTCAGTTTTAATCTTATTGTCTGCTTTTATAGCACTATCCGTTTCATCTATGTATCTTGTAATATCTTTTACTTTACCTTCCATGTTACTAGTCCATTGGTCTTTTTTCCAATTAGCAAATGACATTTTTTGGTCGTATTCATAGAAATTCTTTTCAAAAGCATTGTCTTTAAACTGAGTAACTGTCATGGCTTCGTAAGCCCATCTAGATGCCATCACATTTCCTATAACAGGAACATGAGATTTAGACGCAAACCAAGGGTGTAATTTGTCGAAATTCACGATAATTCCTGAAAATAACAACTGAGGAATAATCAAAATAGGAATCAAGATGTAAATTACTTTCACAGAATTAAAGCTTGCTGATATGTTCAAGCCCAGCAAATTGGCAAAACAAGATGTTGAGAACAATATCAACCAATAAGAAAAGTTCATTCCTTCTATATCTAAAATCCAGTTTCCAACAATAGTATAGAAAAATGCTTGAATCGCAGAAATAAAAAACATGATAGAAATCTTGCTAAACAAGTAACTTCCTTTACTTAAATTCAAAAATTTCTCTCTTTTCAAGATTTTTAAGTTCCCAATAATTTCTTCAGCACTGGTTGTTAAACCTATAAACAATGCCACAATTACGGAAATGAATATATACTGAGGTAAATTTTCACTTGTGTACAAAGAATAAAATTGCTCTCCTTCAGCATTAGTGCTTTTGAACTTCATAAAGAAAGAAAGAATCAAAGCCAAAGCAGGTGCTTCAAAAAGAGTAATCATCATGTATTGAGTATTGGTCATTTTACTCAATACATCTCTTTTGAAGAAAATCCCTAATTGTTTTAATTTACCAGGAATTTTGAAAATACTATCTGGAATTTCGGTTGCAGGTATAGGTTTAACTTCTTGATTACTTTTATATTCTAAATAGTTTTTATTCCATTCTTTTGGGGAGGTTTTTCTATCCGCTGTTAAATTACCAAACTCATCCACAACCTTACTTTCAATAATATTGAAAATTTGTTCAGGATTTACGTTACCACAAGTACCACATTCACTTTCATCAGCATTTACATGGTTCACTAATTTTTTAAAGTAAATTACAGCATCAACTGGGTTGTCATTGTATATTACATATCCACCCACATCCAAAATGGTTAACTTATCAAACATTTTGAAAATATCTGATGAAGGTTGGTGAATTACAACAAATATCAATTTTCCTTTAAGTGCCAATTCTTTCAAAAGGTCCATTATATTCTCAGAATCTCTAGAAGAAAGTCCAGAAGTAGGTTCGTCAACAAACATCACAGCAGGCTCTCTGATGAGCTCAAGCGCAATGTTTAATCTTTTTCTTTGACCTCCAGAAATTGTTTTTTCCAAAGGCGACCCAACTTTTAAATCTTTGGCTTCATATAGTCCAATGGAATCTAAAGTTTTGGCAACTAATTTAGTAATCTGGTTGTCTGAATAATTTCCAAAACATAATTTAGCGTTGTAAAACAAGTTTTCAAAAACTGTTAATTCTTCAATCAACAAATCGTCTTGTGGCACAAACCCAATAACTCCTTCTAATTTATCTTTTTCTCTATGTAAGTCAATACCATTGATAGTTACTTTTCCAACTGTTGGTGTGTAATTACCATTAAGAACGTTCAGTAAAGTAGATTTTCCTGCACCAGAACCTCCCATGATTCCAATCAGTTTTCCAGATTCTTCAACTGCTTCAAAAGGGTGTAAACCTACTTTACCACCTTTGAAATGATATTGAATATTGTCAATATGGAAAACAATTTTCTTAGAAGTTTCATCACTTAAGTACTTCCCAATGATATCACTATAGTAAATTGGTTTTACTTTAGGGCTTCGAATAGAAGAACCTTGGTTGAGAATATGAACCCTATCTTGGGAAAGAATCTGCCCATTCAAAAACAATTGGTGATCTCCATAATACTTAACGAAGTAGGTATTAATTGAAGAAATCTCAACCACTCTTAGAAATCCTACTAAAGATTCGTGATAAATATGTTCTGAAAGTTCGTAAGTACTTTCCTGATTGGTATCAGCGACCAAATAATGTGGAGAATCAATTTTGTCGTTTGCTTCTGCTTTTACAAAATCAAAACACAAGTCGTATTCTTCTCTAGAAATATTAAATGTATCCGCTACTGTTTCAGCAAATTCTCTTTCTTGATCAGAAATTTCTTCGTTGGCAAAGATAAACTCAAGGATACGAATCAATACAATTACTTTCTGACGTTGTGTTAACTCTTCATTAATTTGAGTACAAATTTTAAGTACTTTTACAGAGTTTACAGAAGTTCCTTTTTGAGCGCTTTTTCTTCTTTTAAGTTTCCCCTGGTGAATTTCAAGGAACTCATCAAAAAGTGCCAGGTACTCTTTCACTAATTCTTGATTTAATTCTTGACGAAGGAAAGTGTCCACAATGGTACGACCACCAGCATCAAGTTTAAATTCGTTAGTTTCTTCACTAATCTCAGCTTTTGCAATAATTGCAAAAAGTTGCATTAACGCTTTGAGTATCCTTTCGCTCATAGTTTAGCTTTATAAAGAGGTATTATAAATTTTTAAAAAATAAAATTAGTTAACTGCTTTTTCGAATCCGATTAACATTCTGACACATCCAGATAGTTTTTTATTCATATCTAATCTCACTTCTATAGTACAGTCGATAGTATTTTCAACTTCAAAATTCCAGAATGGTGAGTTGGCATGTTCGTAATTTGAAAACAATAAGTTTCTATCTTTATCATACACTTCGAAAATCACAAAATTATCTTCATTTCCAGCACTTGTAGCAATTCTATAGGTAGAATTACCATAGAAAGTTACTTCAAATTCTGCTGTTTGATCTTCATCTAAAAACGCTCTGTATAATTGACCATCACTAATGAATATTCTTCCTTTTGTTTTATCGTCTTCAGTATTTAAGTATGATCCTGTAAGAGAAGCAATAGAATCGCAAGTGATTTGAGCATTTACTTGGCTAAAACTTACAAGAGCAAGAGTTAGCAATATTGATTTAATTAATTTCATCTTATTAACCTATTATTTCGTTTCTAATTGATTTAACTTTTTCTGTAATTTGTTTCACTTGGTCTGGCGTGATTGAGACATTGTGTTTGCTAGAAATTTTAGTAACTTTCTCTGCATCGTTTGTTACAGGTTCCACAAATTCGTATGTGAATGAGATACCATCAAAAATAGCATTCAAATCTTCCAATTCGATAGCTAAATCGTCATACTCTTCATTATCTCTGTATTGTTTCAACATAGAAAGAATAGTTTTCAATACACTTTTTTGATCTGCAATTCTTTCGATGATTTGCTTATCGTTTGTTGCTGAAGCAGCCGCACAAGCAAAATGTAGAGATTCTAACCAACCTCCAACAATTACCAATGATGCAATATCATCTTTTTTATTTTCTTTCAAATAATCATCTGCAGTTTTATATGCCTCAGAAACCAAAGACAACATTTTACCTTCATCTCCTAGACTTTCAGAAATTTTATTTGCCAATTCATCATTAAAAGCATTACCTAAACCAATATCATTGGCCAATCCTCTCACAGCTTTCAAATAAGATGTAGTTTGATCTGTAGCATTGTAAACTGCCGAATATCCTAAGTCAGCACCATAAATCCCCATATTCAATGCTTTTTTGAAATTATTAGGCAATTTACCTACGTTTTCAACATCGTTTAATAGTTCAGAATTAAATGTTGCATTAGATTTTGAAATCAAATCAGCAGTTTGAATAGGTGATGGAATCACAAAAACTTGCCCACCGATATTTACTAACCCCATGTTCTGATTTGGGTCGACAGTACTGATAATTGGTTTCTTTTCACCTCCTGAAGTCTCGTCAGTCTTAGTTTCTCCACAACTTATCAACACCATTCCGCCTAACAGAATTGATAGCATTCTTAAGTTTTTAAAATTTCTTTTCATAGTCATTTCTACAATTAATTGTATTTTAAGAAGTCAAAGAAAACAAATTAAGAAGAAATCACCAAATGAATTTTAATAGTTTTGATAACTTTTTATTTTTATTAACTATTTTTTACTTTGAAATCCTATTAAAAACTTTACTTTTGAGATTGATAATTCTATATCATTTAAAAATCTTTTAAACATTATTTTCTAATGTCACAAAACAAAAAAATTGGTTTAATAACCTCTGGAGGAGATGCCCCAGGAATGAACGCATGTGTAAGAGCAGTGGTAAGAGCTGCAAAAATTAAAGGAGTAGATGTTTGTGGGTATTACAGAGGTTTTGATGGAATTCTGGATAATGACTTTAAAGAATTAGATGTCACGTCTGTAGCTCAAATTATTCAAAGAGGTGGCACAATACTTAAAACCGCTCGTTGCAGTCGTTTTTTTGAAAAAGAATACAGAACACTTGCTTTCGAAAATCTAAAGCAAAATAACATTGACGCTCTCGTGGTAATTGGTGGTGACGGTTCTTTTACTGGAGCCAAAATACTCACTCAAGAACATGGCTTACCTGTATTAGGAATACCCGGCACAATAGATAATGATTTGTATGGAACTGATTTTACTATTGGTTACGATACTGCTATCAACACTGTGGTTGAAGCAGTAGATAAAATTAGAGACACTGCCATGAGTCATGGTAGAATTTTTATTGTAGAAGTAATGGGAAGAGATGCAGGTTTCATAGCACTAAGAAGTGGAATCGCAGTGGGAGCAGAAGCGATATTAGTGCCTGAAACTAAAACAAATATAGAACATCTTTTGGAAAGAATTCAAAAAAGAAGAGCCTCAAAAGGTTCGGCTATTGTGATTGTTTCGGAAGGAGATGATTTTGGAAATGCAGACAAAGTAGTTCAAGCCATAAAAGAAAGATTTGAAAATTTAGATGTAAAATTGACGCGTTTAGGACACATTCAAAGAGGCGGGAATCCAAGCGCTATGGATCGAGTTTTAGCAAGTTTTCTGGGTGCTGGAGCCATTGATGCTTTTTTGGAAAATAAATTTGGAATTATGATAGGAATGCAAAACAAAAAAGTAGTCCACGTACCTCTTGAAAAAGCAATAAAACATCACCAAGATATTGATGAAAACTTACTGAAATTAGCAGAAATGCTTTCCATATAAAAAATATAAAATTGGCAGAAGACAGAATAACATTATTTGTAGATGTAGTTTTACCCTTGGCTTTGCCCAAACTTTTTACTTACAGAGTTCCATACCAACTCAATGATTTTATAAAAAGTGGGCAACGTGTAATAGTACCTTTGGGCAAATCTAAATTAATTACCGCCTTGGTCAGAAATGTGCATCAAAATGTTCCTGAATACACTACCAAATATATAGATTTTATTCTTGATGAAAAACCCGTAGTTACAGAAAACCAATTTCTACTTTGGGAATGGATGGCAGATTATTACATGGCCAATATTGGAGACATCATGATTGCTGCTCTTCCTAGTAGATTCAAACTACAAAGTGAAACAAAAGTATTGCTAAACGAAGAGGTTGATTTAAATGAAATTAAACTCACCGACCAAGAAGTTTTTATTTTAGATGCTCTTGAGGTAAGAGGTGTTTTAGACTTAAATGAAATTGGACAGATACTGGACCGAAAAACAGTTTATCCTATAGTCAAAAGAATGATTGACAAAGGCATTGTGGTGCTTGAAGAAGAATTACAAGAACTTTACAAACCCAAAATAGAAAAATATGTTGCTCTAGAAGATCATCTTGCTTCAGAAAATGCACTACAAAAAGTATTTGACGGACTCAAAAATGCTCCTAAACAACAAGAGTTATTAATGACATACTTGCAGTTAAGTAATCATTTAGAAACTCCAATGCCCGTTTTAAAAACTACTTTATTAGAAAAATGCAACGCAACATATGCCACACTAAATTCTTTGTACAACAAGTCTATCCTTAAAGAAATTGGGACAGAAGTAGGAAGATTAACAATCAATAATATTCAAACACAAGAAAGCAAAACACTTTCACCTCATCAAGAAAAAGCCATTACAGAAATCAACACTTCTTTTGAAACAAAAGACATTTCTTTGCTTCATGGTGTAACAGGAAGTGGAAAAACAGAAGTTTTTGTAAGACTTATTGAAGAACAAATTGCTCAAGGCAACAAAGTGCTTTACTTACTTCCTGAAATAGCACTTACTACACAAATCATAAACAGACTTAGAAAATATTTTGGAACTAAAATAGGCGTTTATCACTCGAAATTTTCCCCTAATGAAAGAGTGGAAATCTGGAATGATGTGCTTTCTGATAAATTTAACAAATATGATGTAATACTTGGAGCAAGAAGCGCTGTATTCTTACCATTTAAAAAATTAGGTCTTATCATTATTGATGAAGAACATGAGTCTTCCTACAAACAACACGATCCTTCGCCAAGATATCACGCTAGAGATGTGGCTTATATCATTTCTCGTCAATTCAACGCCAAAGTTTTATTAGGAACTGCAACTCCAAGTATAGAAACGAGACATTTATGTGAACAAGGGAAATTTGGATACATTGAAATGAAAGACCGTTTTGGTGGTATTCAAATGCCTGAAATTCAAACTGCTGATTTGAAAGAAGCAAAAGCAAAGAACAAGTTGCATGGAATTTTTTCTAAGCACCTGTTAGATGAAATGAAAACAGTCTTAAAAAATGGCTCTCAAATCATTTTGTTTCAAAATAGAAGAGGCTACGCTCCTCGTTGGACTTGCGAAATTTGTAATCATACACCTCAATGTACGAGATGCGATGTGAGTTTGAATTATCACAAATACGAACACTTACTTACATGTCATTATTGTGGTTTTAGTATGAAACCTCCTACTAGATGTTTAGCTTGCGGTAGTACTGATTTAAAAATGGTAGGAATTGGAACTGAGAAAATCGAGGAAGAAATTGAAATACATCTTGGGTCATCTGTTAGAGTTCAAAGAATGGATTTAGATACAACCAGAAGCAAATATGCCTACCAAAATATTATTGATGATTTTGAAAATAGAAAAGTTGACATATTAGTGGGAACACAAATGGTAACAAAAGGGCTTGATTTTGACAATGTGGCATTAGTAGGAATTCTAAATGCAGACGATTTACTTTTTTATCCAGATTTCAGAGCCTTTGAAAGAGCCTATCAATTAATGTCACAAGTGAGTGGTAGAGCGGGAAGAAAAAACGCAAGAGGAAAAGTAATCATTCAATCCTACGACCCTAATCATTGGATAATTCAAAAAGTAATGCACAATGACTATGAAGGCATGTACAAACAAGAATTGTATGAAAGAAAAAACTACAATTATCCGCCCTTCTACAGAATTATAAAAATTACACTTAGACATAAAGAAGAAGCAACACTTGACAAACTTAGTTTGATTATTGCTAATTTACTTAGAGAAAAATTAGGCAACAGAGTTTTAGGACCAGAATACAGTTCTATCAAACGAATTAGAAACCTTTATAACAAAATGATTACCGTAAAATTCGAAAAAACGGCTTCTCCAAAAAAAGTAAAAGAGTACATTCAAGAATGTTTGGATAAAAATAACATGAATAATGATTTCAAAAGATTAGGGATAAAAATTGATGTAGATCCGATGTAACATCTATTTCAAAAAACTTTCTTAAATGATAAATTAAAATTTATGTCAAAATGTCGGAAAAACTTATTTGGCATTAATTTTAGCACTTCAAAATCACTCATGAAAAGTTCAAAAAAAGAAATCACTAAGGAAATTACTATCAAAAACAGTCTTACAGTAGGGATTGTTCTATTGGTGCTTATGTGGATTGTTTTTCTTGTAGAATGGGCAGCAAATTATTCTTTCGGTCAGTACGGTATTCTGCCTAGAACAAAATCTGGATTATGGGGAATACTATTTGCTCCTTTCATTCACGGAGATTGGAATCACATTATCAATAATTCACCTCCTATTTTTATACTCACTTCTGCCCTTTTCTATTTTTACAGAAAAATTGCATTTGAAGTTTTATCTCTAAGTGCTTTGATTGGCGGCTTATTTGTTTGGATTGCAGCAAGAGAAAGTTACCACATTGGTATGAGTGGGGTCATTTACAGTTTGGCGTTTTTTCTATTTTTTAGTGGCGTAATTCGTAAAGACTTAAAATTATTAGCCATATCTTTATTTGTAGTTTTTTTATATGGCAGTATGGTTTGGGGGCTCTTACCTCTTCAGCAAGGCGTCTCCTTTGAGAGTCATTTGTTCGGTGCTATTACAGGAACCGCTTTTGCATACATCTATAGAAAAAATGGAGAAACATTTAAAAGTAAAAAGTATCAATTTGAAATTGATGAAGAAAATGACGCAAAACTAAAGGCACAAGGATATAAAAAAATAACTGATGAATTTGGTTTTACTATAAAATACATCCATAAAGATGATGATGAGAATTAATTGATTATTTATAAATTTTACTTATTGGATATCTTTTTATATTAACCATAAGTAACAACTAATAATTCAGGGACTCAAAACCTCAAAAAAAGAAAAAGAACAATACTAAACAATCAACACAATAAAAAAGTTTAAAAAAACATAAATAATTTTTAACTTTCACTTGACTTGCATTAAACTTTTACAGTACCTTTGCCTCCTCATTAACAAAAATGAGTTTCATTAACATTAGAATTATTCACTAAAACCGACCAATGAGACAACTTAAGATTACCAAGTCGATTACCAATAGAGAAAGTCAATCTCTAGATAAGTATTTACAAGAAATAGGAAGAGAAGAATTAATCACCGCAGAGCAAGAAGTAGAACTCGCTCAAAGAATCAAACAAGGTGATCAAATAGCCCTAGAAAAATTGACAAAGGCAAACTTAAGATTTGTGGTTTCTGTTGCAAAACAATACCAAAACCAAGGTTTAACACTACCCGATTTAATCAACGAAGGAAACTTAGGATTGATTAAAGCTGCTCAAAGATTTGATGAAACAAGAGGATTTAAATTTATTTCATATGCAGTATGGTGGATTCGTCAATCAATTTTACAAGCATTAGCTGAACAATCAAGAATTGTTAGATTACCTTTAAATCAGGTAGGTTCATTAAATAAAATTAATAAAGCATTCTCAAGATTAGAGCAAGAATTTGAAAGAGCTCCTAGCGCTGAAGAATTAGCACAAGCTTTAGATTTACCAGAAGATAAAATTAAAGATACTATCAAAGTAAGTGGAAGACACATTTCTGTGGATGCTCCCTTCGTAGATGGTGAAGACAATTCACTTTTGGATGTACTTGTAAATGGAGACTCTCCAAAAGCGGATAGAGAATTGATGAAAGAGTCGCTTCAAAAAGAAATCGAAAGATCTTTATCAACGCTAACTGAAAGAGAAAGAGATGTAATCAGACTTTTCTTTGGAATCGGAATGCAACACGGACTTACTTTAGAAGAAATCGGAGGGAAATTCGATTTGACTAGAGAGCGTGTAAGACAAATCAAAGAAAAAGCAATCAGAAGGTTAAGACACACTTCTAGAAGCAAATTGCTTAAATCATATTTAGGATAATTTTTTATTAAGGGTTGAAAATTAATTTTTCGACCCTTTTTTTTAATGTATTTTTTTAAATATTTTACATATAACACAAAACCATAATGGAAGCAACATTATCTAAAAACTTTTATGAAACAGGTCTAAATGATTACGTTAGACAAGAAAGAGCAGCAGTTGATTTGATTAACTCAGTAGGGACTTTAATGTATGAAAACGGAGTTGAACTCGTTTTGTTCAGAAATCATTTAGTAAACGTAACCATCTCAGAAGTAATTAACTTAATAGGATACGCCAAAGATGTGGTAAAAAAACCTATCGATTTGTTTACTGCAGCCGAAATTGCTAAAGCAATGTTAAATCTAGATTTGGCACCTTCAAAAATTGACATTGGTAAGCTTACCAAAGATTACACTGATGAAAAAAGTTCTTTTGGTTCAATCAATGATTTTTTGAATAATAAGTTAAATAGTTTTATTGGTCAAGATAAACATACATTCAACCCTAAAGATGTTGTTCTTTATGGATTCGGAAGAATAGGAAGATTAGTTGTTAGAGAATTAATTACACAAGCTGGAAAAGGGCAACAATTGCGTTTAAAAGCTGTTGTTTTAAGAAAGGTTACTCAAGATGAATTAGTGAAAAGAGCTGCTTTATTAAGCAATGATTCTGTTCATGGAGCATTCAAAGGATCTGTAGTTGTAGATGCTGAAAACAAAGCCATTGTAGTAAATGGTCAATCTATACTTTTTATAGAAGCTGCTAATCCAGAAGATACAGACTACACTCAATATGGTATAGAAGACGCATTATTGATTGACAGCACAGGTGTTTTTTCTGACAGAACTTCATTAAGCAGACATTTAAAATCAAAAGGAATCGCAAAAGTATTACTTACTGCCCCAGGAAAAGAAATTCCAAATGTTGTATATGGTATCAACCACAAGGATTTAGACTTGGAAAATGAAACTATTTT
>CAWUIK010000061.1:0-18728 GCA_963922585.1 uncultured Flavobacteriales bacterium
CTGATTAGCAGGATGTTAAACAAATAATTTAACTCACTTTTTTAAACATTATTCACGTTAATTACTTAGTATATGTTGCAGAACAAGACCCAATGTCTGTTCCTAAGAAAGTAACTGTTTCATAATCATAATTAATAACCATTTCAGTTCCAGTAGCATTCATTGTTCCTGTTCCAGAGAATGTAACGTCACCAACTGTAACATTGATTGTTTGACTAGGAATTGTGATGGAATTTCCATTGATAGTTCCCGTTGCTGTTCCTCCAGCCAAAGTGAAAAATCCATCAATATTGATGTCACTTGTTGTTGCTCCAATCAAGAAATCAGCAGTTCCAGAAAGAGGGAAGGAAGTAGCGCCACAATCGCTATCTACAGACCATTCTCCAAGGTAAGTACTTTGGTCAATAACCACAATAACTGTTCTGATAGCAGTAGCAGTTCCATTTTCATTTGTTGCTGAATAAGTCACAGAATATGTTCCAGTTTTTGTATTGTCAACTGTAGAAGTAATGGTAACATCTACAGAAGAACCATCTTTATTGGTAGCAGTTGCACCTAATTCATCATATGTGGAACCAACAGCGATCGTAATACTAGCAGCACCATTCAAAACGATATCTGGAGCGAAGGTACAAGTTCCATCGTCTTTTTTAGCTTCATTGCTATAGTTTGTTGCTGTTTCATCCATACAACCCTTCTTCTTACAAGAAGTGGTAACCAATGCACCAATTATAAGTGCTCCTAATAAAACTTTAGTTGTTTTCATTTTTTTATTTATTTATTACACAAAAGTAAACGTTTTTTACTTAATTAGTTTTGTTTTTTAAAAATAAAGTAAAGCCAATAATATCTATCCTCCTTTCTTTTTTGTTTTGAAACCTTCTTTTTCCAACAGTTGAATTACTTTTTCTCTGTGTTCTCCTTGAATGAAAATCTCGCCATCTTTAACAGTTCCACCAACACCACACTTGGACTTTAAGAACTTTCCTAAATCATCTAAATCTTCTTCACTACCCACAAAACCTTCAATCAATGTAACCACTTTTCCTGCTCTTTTTTTTCTATCATGAGAAACATAAAGAAGTTGTTGATTATTTGTCAAAGTTTCTTCATTTTCAAAATCATTCTCTTCATCCAAATTGAAATTGGGGTTGGTAGAATACACTACATTTCCTTTGTTCTTTTTTGCCATGTTAAGACTTTTTATTTACTAATAGCGTATTTTTCGAAGAAAGCTAAAACATTTTTTTCTATTCTTTCTTTAGGGTTAGAAATATCGAGTTTTTGAAACTTCTCTCCACTTACTTTTTCATAAAGTTCTATATATCTGTCTGTAACAGATTTTACAAATTCATCTGTCATTTCGGGAATAGCTTGATCGTCTTTACCTTGGAAACCACCAGCCATCAACCATTCTCTTACAAACTCTTTGGAAAGTTGCTTTTGAGGTTCATTTGCGGCTAATCTTTCTTCATATCCATCAGCATAGAAGTATCTGGAAGAGTCTGGCGTATGAATTTCATCTATCAGATAAATTTCGTTACCAATTTTTCCAAACTCGTATTTTGTATCGACTAATATAAGTCCCTGATGAGCAGCAATTTCAACTCCCCTTTGGTAAATTGCTCTTGTGTATTGTTCCAGTTTTTCATAATCCTCAGCCGAAACGATACCTTTTGCAATAATATCTTCTTTTGAGATATCTTCATCATGTCCTTCTGAAGCTTTTGTGGTAGGCGTAATTATTGGCTTAGGAAATTTTTGATTTTCTTTCATTCCCTCTGGAAGTTCTACTCCACAAAGTGTTCTCAAACCATTTTTGTAGGTTCTCCAAGCATGTCCAGTAAGATAACCTCTTATAACCATTTCTACTTTGAATGGTTCGCACACCCTACCGATACTTACATTCGGGTCGGGGGTACTAATCAACCAGTTGGGTAAAATATCCTCTGTGGCTTTTAGAAATTTTGCAGCCAGTTGATTCAACACCTGTCCTTTGTATGGAATTCCTTTGGGAAGAACTACATCAAAAGCCGATATTCTATCACTTACTACCATTACTAAATGTTCGTTATTAATGTTATATACGTCTCTTACTTTTCCTTTGTAGTGACTTACTTGAAGTGGAAATTGAAACGAAATATCTGTAATAGTGCTCATACTTATACTCTATGATTTGAATTTGAAAGGCACAAAGATAAAATCTTCTTCAAATTGAATGCTTATAATTTCTTAAAATGATTTAAAAAAGTTCATCTATTATTTACTTTTTAAGGTTATAGATAACACCAAGTTTAAGATAATACCCTGCACTACTCAACAAAAGTTCATCAATTGGTTTATTCAAATAAAATTTCCTTTCTTCATTATCTATTTTCATTATTTTTTTATATTCGTTAAGGGACATAGCTTACACAAGTTAAAGATCATACTTTACACTATGTTTTGACTAAGCCTAATTGCTATTTGTTTATCTCTTATGTTTAAATCATCAAAGTACCCCAAAAATACTCCATAATAATATACCCTCCAAATTCCGTTACCTAATTCTTCAACACCTACATATTTTCCCTTCAAAGCAATGGTTAAATATATCCAGTGATATGACTTCCATCTTATAGAACCATTTTGAGTAACTTTCATTATTTTGAAGTTAGGATTGTATTCATATTCTCTAATTCTTTCTGGAAAAGGACGAGTAGAAAATTGGTGAACTGAAGCAGGTGTTTCCATGTCTAAAGCTTCATGAGGACGCACATGATTATACTCCTTTACAAAGTGATTTAAACGCCTCTGTTGTGCCTTTAAATCTTGTGCCGAAGGCTTGGTGCAAGCCGCCTTTAAATCACGATGCATTCGCTCATGTCTTCCATTTTGTTCTGGGTGTGCTGGGTCAGAAAAAACAGGCATAATTCCCAGTTCAATAAACCAATAAGAAAGTTGTGTAAATCGTTGGATTGCTCTCACAGATCCAAAGGGACTTCCATTGTCTGTGTGCTTTTGCTTAGGTATGCCGTATGTTCTGAAAAACTTTGTGAATTCTGCTTTTGCGTTTTTTAGTGTTTCATTGTAATGACCTTTTGCGGAGAACACAAACCTGCTTTTGGAGTCCGCAATTGTAAGTGAATGACAATAGATTTTATTACCCATTAAAAACTTTCCTTTGTAGTCTGCGCTCCATACTTCATTGCACTCCTGAGGGTCGAAAATTGGGAAGATTGGTTTAACTCTTTTACAACGTTTTTGAGGTTTAACAAAACCGTTTTTTAGTAAAATATTATGAACTGTAACTACACTTGGGATATCATCTTCAGAACAATCGTTAAACAACAGTCTTCTGATTTTTTTTGCACCCCAAAGTTTGTGTTTTTCTTTCAAATTCAGGATGCTTTTTATAATTTCATGGTGCTATTTGGATGTTTTTGAGGAGCCTTAGAGTGCTCAATTAAGCCTTCAATTCCATTTTCTTCAAACCTAGAAATGAATTTATAGGCAGTCGGTCGGGAAATATTAAATGCTTTACATAATTCTGTAATCGAATACTTTCCAGTTCTCCATTCACAGATAAATTCTACTTTGTGTTCCATAGTTGTCGTTTCTTTCCAAGGCATAATTTCTGTTTTTTTTCAGAAAATTAGTCTTTAAAAGTGTAAACGATGTCTATTTAACTTTGTAAACGATGTGCCTTTACCGTACCAATTTCCTTTCAATAATGACAATAAACAAGTCGTTTGATAATTGGGTTGAATACTTTTTTTGCAAAATGAGTCATTAAAAACAAAAATAACAACTGATAAGGTATATTTATTCGTATAATTAACCGTATAATTATTCGTTTTTTTTATTAAAATGATTGAATTTACCCCCCATTAAACCTAATTTTTTCCAAAGCTTCGCCCCTTCAGTCACAGAACCAAAATCGCATTCAAGTAGTAAATATAAATATTTTATTTTATTTCAAATACATCTGTTTTATAAAAAATCAATACCTTAGTAATTCAAAAGTTATAAAATTTATGCCATGATAGCAAAAATCAACTCGTTTTCGGAATACAAAGAGAAATACAAAGAAAGTATAGATAATCCTGAGAAATTTTGGAGTGAAATGGCATCGACTTTTCAATGGAAAAAGAAATGGGATAAAGTAGTCAATTGGAATTTTGAAACTCCTAGCGTTAATTGGTTTGAAGGCGGACAATTGAACATCACAGAAAACTGTATCGATAGGCACTTAGCCAATCATAAAGATAAAATTGCCATTCTTTGGGAGCCCAATCATCCTAATGAAGCAGTCAGAAAAATCACTTATGAAGAACTGGCTAAAGAAGTCAACAAAATGGCAAACGTTCTCAAAAGCAAAGGCATTCAAAAGGGAGATAGAGTTTGTTTGTATATGCCCATGGTTCCCGAATTGACTTTTGCGGTTTTAGCTTGTGCAAGAATTGGCGCCATTCATTCTGTGGTTTTTGCTGGTTTTAGCGCCAAAGCATTGGCAGACAGAATTAATGATTCGGATTGTAAAGTGCTCTTTACCGCAGATTTTGGTTTGAGAGGCGATAAAAAAACACCTCTAAAAGAAATTGCAGATGAAGCACTTCAAAATTGTTCGAGCATTACCAATTGTATTGTTTACAAAAGAACTGAAGATACTGTTCCAATGCAAGAAGGAAGAGACGAATGGTGGCACGATGTAATGCAAAATGCTTCTGATATTTGTGAAGCAACCATCATGAATGCCGAAGATGAACTTTTTATTCTTTATACCTCTGGTTCTACTGGACAACCCAAAGGAGTTGTTCATACTACTGCAGGCTATATGGTGTATGCAGAATATTCTTTTAGAAATGTTTTTCAATACGAAGACCAAGATATCTATTGGTGTACAGCCGATATCGGTTGGATTACGGGGCACAGTTATATCATATACGGTCCACTTCTGGCTGGCGCTACTACACTAATGTTTGAAGGTGTACCTACTTTTCCAGATGCGGGCAGGTTTTGGGAAGTGGTAGCCAAACACAAAGTCAATTTATTTTATACTGCACCTACAGCCATAAGAGCATTACAAGCTTGTGATATCTCATTGGTAAACCAACACGATTTATCTTCTTTGAGAGTATTAGGAAGTGTGGGAGAACCCATCAATGACGAAGCGTGGGAATGGTATCATCAACATATTGGTAAATCAAAATGCCCGATTGTAGATACTTGGTGGCAAACAGAAACTGGCGGCATAATGATTTCGCCTTTGGCAAATATTACTCCACTAAAACCTACTTTTGCTACGCTACCGCTTCCAGGAATTCAGCCTTGCTTGGTAGATGCTAATGGAAAAGAAATAGAAGGAAATGATGTGGAAGGTAATCTTTGTGTTAAATTTCCTTGGCCTTCGATGTTGAGAACTATTTGGGGAGATCACGAAAGATGTAAAATGACTTATTTTTCTACTTACAAAGAAAAATATTTCACTGGAGATGGCTGCAAAAGAGACAAGGATGGTTATTATAGAATAACTGGAAGAGTGGATGATGTTATCAATGTTTCAGGACATAGAATTGGTACAGCTGAAGTCGAAGATGCCATCAATACACATCCCAAAGTAATCGAAAGTGCAGTAGTTGGATACCCACACGATATCAAAGGGCAAGGCATTTATGCATATGTTATTTGCGAAAAAATTGAGGATGAAAATAGTTTAAGAAAAGAAATTTTAGCTCAGGTTACATTGGAAATAGGACCTATTGCCAAACCAGATAAAATACAAGTAGTTAGTGGATTACCTAAAACAAGATCTGGAAAAATTATGAGGAGAATTTTACGAAAAATTGCAGAAGGTGAATTCAATAGTTTTGGTGATACTAGCACATTGTTGGATCCTGCGGTTGTAAATGAAATTAAAAAAAATGCTCTATAAAATATTGTTGAAATTTCTCAAATTGGCTTTTTAGTTCTTTCGAAGTAATCTATAATTGCCTCTTTAATTAAATCCTCTTGTTCATGCTGATTGATAGGAGGCAATTTTTTTACATTTTCAAAATGTGGCCATCCATCATCGTCTTTACCAACAAATTCATAATATCCATAAGGCTCTAGTAAAGTACATATAGCTATGTGCATCACTTCAATTTTTTGGTCTTTTTTAAGTTTTTGATAACCCAAATTGAGTTCCTGCAAACCAATTAGGAAAATGATGGTTTGTAAATCCAAGGTTTCTCCAAAATGCTCAGAAGCCATTTTTACTGTTTCACGCCACTTTTTTTCTAATTCGAAATTCATAAAACAAAGGTATATACAAAACTTGTATGAAAAGTATATGAAGTTTAAAGAAATATTTCAACAACTATCACAACGCCTTCTTTACATTTAAACTTTGACAAGTAATATAAAAGATACTTTTTTATAAAATAGATTTTTTATTTCACTTAAAATTTAAGTACCTTTGTTTTAGTAACTTAATAAATAAACTTTATTTCAAGTTTTACGTATCACCGCATTATGAAAATTATTTTAGACATAAAAGACCACAAAGTTGATTTCGTTTTAGAACTTCTCAATAATCTTTCTGATTATGTTACAACGATAAAACTAGAAGAAAACGCTCCTATTAAAGAAAACATAAAAGGAGCGCTGAACGAAGTTAAACTTCATAATCAAGGGAAAATTAAATTAAAATCTGCTTACGATTTGTTGAATGAAGTATAATATTCTTTATTCAAGTTATTTTGAAAAAGAATTTAAAAAGTTAGTCAAAAAACACAAATCGCTTAAATCTGATATTGTTTTACTTTTTGATTCTTTACAAGAAAATCCTACTCAAGGAATTTCATTAGGAAAGCATTGCTATAAAATTCGTCTTGCTATTTCTTCTAAAGGGAAAGGCAAAAGTGTTGGTGCTAGAGTAATTACGAATATTAAAGTTGAAGATTATAATATTTTTTTACTAACTATTTACGATAAATCAGAAAAAGAAAACATTACAGATAAAGAGCTTACAACACTCATAGATTCAATTCTGTAATACCCTATTTTAGTTTAAAGAAATATTTCAACAACTATCACAACGCCTTCTAAATCTTCTAAGTGGATGTTTTGAGTATTCGTAACTTTAAAAAGTTCTTGCTCATTAATTTGATCTTCATTTATCTTACACGAACCTTCATAGCAATATATCAAAATCTGGTCGGCTTTGCTTTGTAGAGTATAATCATTTTTGAAAACACTCACTTTTCCTTTACAATTTCCCTTGGTCATCAAGTTGAAATCTTTGCCTATTCCAATGCAATGGGTATTCCAATTACCGCTAAAAACATCTTGAGAAAAGGGCATCAAGAAAGATTCGTGATGATTTTCGTGAATGAGTTTAAGTTCACCTTCAAGTAATAAAAGCGTTCTGTTTACATCTTTTAAAGGTGTAAAGTCAGATGAAGAAACTTGAACCGTAGCGATGCTCAATCGATACAAAAAATCACCTTTTTTGAAATCGCTTCCTTCTGGAAAAATAAATAATTCGGTGGTTGTTCCACCAGACCAATGTGTAGTTTTGAAATAAAGAAATTGGAGTTTTTTCATTTTAATTTTTCTAATTTGTAAAAGGTCTGATGATGAAAATAAAAACTTTGATTAAAATCCTTAATCCATTGCCATTCAAATGTAATCTCGTTGATTGTAATAACATCTTTGGGATAAGTTGTATATGTGTTCTCAGCATTATAAGGCAGGTATTCATGATCTTTATTGGCTTGTACCCCTCCACTAACATCGTAAAAACTTTGTCTTTGATAGATTTCAATATCTACAACTTTTCCATGTACTTTTAAATAAGGCTCTATTCCATTTCTAATACAGTAAACACCTTTATAGGTATCAGGAATATTATACAAAAACACACTTGAATTATCTTCAACTTTTTCAAGTAAATCTTCCAAAAAAGTATACTGTAATTGACTTGATGTTTTCCAAATGTTATTTTGAGAGATTGTAAAAAAGACAAAAAATACTAATGTGAAAATTAATGTAATTAAACCAACGATTTTTTGTAAATTATAAATAATGTAGGCCAAAATAAAACTAAATGGAATCAATGCTAAATAGGAATATCTGTCGCTTTGTGTTTCGAAAAATGATACCAATTCCAAAGTGGATACTGGAAGAATGCTGAAAACCAAAATCATAAAAACACCCAATAATATTTTCCAACTTATCCGATATTTGATACAAATAAATATGCATGCACTACCTAATAAAATGGTAATTGCAAATAATAATGGTATGGGTAAAAATTCTGTGGAACCAAACCTAAAAAAAGTGATAAACTTACCTATATACATCAAAACACCTAAGCTCATTCTTCCCAAATCGGTGTAATTTACATTTTCATAACCTCCTACCAGTTGCCCTAAAGCCAAATGTCTGATGAGCAATGCAGAAACTATTGTCAATATTGATCCCCAATAAAAACTTTTATGAATTTTCTGATGGGTCATCCAAAGCAAAATCCAACCAACAAAGGGTGCAACATAAGCCCATTCTTTGGTATGAATCGCAATGAAAACCGTAAAACAAAATAAAAAGATGGTTTTTGTTTGGCTCGGGTTATTTATTAAAACTCTCAAACTCAAAAGCATAAAAAATAAAGAGTATCCATACGATTTAGCAGCCAACCAAACCACAGTTTCTGTTTGATAGGGGTTTAGCAAAAATAAAACTGTAGTTAGTAATCCAATTTTGGAAAGGTGAACTAAAGACTGATTTTTTGCAGCAATATCTTTAAAAAGCAAGAATATTTGCCAAGCAACTACTGCATGAACAACCAACTGAACAGCATGTTGAATCCATGGTTTTCCTCCTGCTATTTGATACATCAACACTCCAAAAAAATGACTTAATGGAATAAAAAATTTATCGGTAAAATTGTGTTGGAAAGCACTCCATCCATAATTTTCAACTTGATATACAAATCCCCAATCATCTGAAATATAACCAACATCAATTGTATAGCCATAAATAGCAAATACCAAAATCATTAAAGACAGCAAAAACCAATAAGGTTTATGGATTATTTTTTCTAGAATGGAATTCATTTGTAAACAATGCTCATCAAAAAAGTGATTATCTCATCAAATACATTTTACCAAAACCTTTTTTGAACGCTTGGTCATCTACACTAGTAGAGCGATGGTCTATATTTTCACCGTTTATTTTAGCAATGACTTTATACAAATAAACACCGTTGGCTAATTGATCTCCAAATTGGTCTCTTCCATCCCATGCATATTCTGTCACATTATTACCAATTCTAATAGGTCCTATTTCGTGTAAGTCGATTTCTCTCACCACTTTTCCAGTAATGGTCATAATTTGAATCTGCATTTCGTCTGGGAATTCACTTCCAGTAAGCGTAAATACAAATTGTGTACTTGTAGAAAAAGGATTTGGGTAATTAAACAAATTGGTAATTGAAGAAGAAGTAATTACTTCAAAAGTAATCTCATAACTGTAATCACCACTAAAATTATTCGACTTATCTTTTCCTTGAACTTGTAAGGTATATAAACCATCTTCTATGAAATTGGGATTGTATTCAATTGTAAATTGATTTTTACTATCAACTGCTGGAATCCACCTCATCACTTCTTCTACTCCATTCATAAAATAAATTCTTTCGTAAGAATTACTGTTCGGTCTTTTCAAGTAAACATCAAAGTTGGCAGTATCAGTATCTTCATTAAGTAATAAAAACTGATTTTCATCATCTAAAGATATTAATATCAAAGGCTTAGGACTTACAATGTCCTTATCTAAAATATGTACTCCATCAAAAGTTACATCTAAAATTGGATTAACATCATCGTCTTCTACCTTAAAGGGAATCTGCCCTATATTATTGAAGTAAAATTGCTCTGGTTGGTCTTGAATAAATGGCAGTACATAAGGATTAGCCGTAATCCAAAAATAATTTATATTTGAAATGTTTTTGGTTGAAAAAGTTACTGTATCCATTAAGTAGGTATTGCTTTTTAATGAATCTTGTCTTGGATAACTGATACTAGTCTTGACTCCATTAATATTCACATGCCAATAATCCACCCAAAGACTATCCATATCAAAAGCACTTACATTCTCTATTGCCACAGCAAAAGAAGCGGAATCACCTTGCTGAAATTCAGCGTTTTTAATATATAGTCCTTTCTTAGGATTTATTGCCAATTCTGGAACTGGCTCATAAATAACTTGCCATCTGTCCATTTGAGAAGGTGTAAATAAAATGGTGTCTTGGAACTCACCTTGTAATTTCAAAATAGGATAATTCTGAGCGTTGATGATTTGATCTAAGTTAATAATAGAATCGTATAAAGTCATCATGGTGTCTATCATTAGCGTTTGGGAGCCATCATATTGCACACCAAAAACCCTTAATCTAGTACTGTCTACTGTTGGACTTTCCATGGCATCATGTTTCCAATACAATCTACTCCATTTGAAGGCTGGACCAACTAACTTTGAAGTTATGTAGCCTGTGTTACATCCAAAAAGAGTATCTTCATAGTTGAGAATTTGAACAGGATAATTACTCCCTGACGAAACAGTATCTGGTGTATGTATTTCAACAGTTTCTGAAGGGAAACCTTTTCTTGCATATAAAATAAAACCATCATCTGCTTGCGTATTGGTAATATTTGTTGCTCCTAGATTTTGAAATGCAGTAACTAAATCATTGGGCATGGCTCCATAAAGACTAGCAGGACTTGAATAGTTATTTGGAATGTAAGTATATGCAATTACATAATGTCCAACTGGAATTTTGTACTCTAAAAATGCTGCTAATGAATCTAATTCACTTTGATTATTAAATCTAAAAAGAAAAAATCTGTGTATTCTATCTCTTCCCATATTATTTAATCCTGCCGAACAATTTGGATCTCCATTAAATTGTCCAAAATCATGGTCTGGATTTAAACAAATACTATCTGTTGGACTATACCAAGGGGTTCCCCAACCTTCCAAATTACAAGGGTCCACCACTCCAACCATAATGCTAGGAGTAGTCCAACCACCATAATCTTGTTGTATTCCGTTGAGATACCAACCATTAGATTCCCAATCTGTTCCAGAAACAAAACTTATATTGGAAACGATTCTTAATTTAGCGTAATTAGGTCCAAAATCGAAAGTTCTTTCATTTCTGTTATAATCTATTCCTTGAAATCCGTTTTTCTTGTACTGGAAAAAGTGAGACTGCCCCCATCCCCAATGCTCAGGTATATATTGAAAAGAACTTTCCAACCAATTTTTTACAGTACTGTCCGGGCTACATCTCCAAAAATAAACCGTGCTATCCGTAAAAACTAAAGAATCATTAACCCCAGAGTTGGCGTTCTTCCAATCACCAGGTCTTGTTTCTAATACACCACCTATACTATTGAAATATTGTGTTTTTTTGAATGGTGAATTGAATAAATCTGTAGTATCAATTTCCATGACATATGATTTCATGGCCTCAAAAGGGTTTAAAGTAGATGCTTTTAAGGTAATCGTATCTGTTGGTATGATCGCATATTCATAAGGCCATATAGGTTGTAAACCATTGGAAGTAATAAATGTGGTATATGTAATTTGATTATTGTTAATTTCGTCTTGATGTTCATCTATAACAGTTAAAGGCAAATCTACGCTTATATTGAACTGATTCAAACCACTCATAGATTGACTATTAGCTGGAATTCTAAATTTTACAGTATCTCTATTCATAGATTTACTGAGCACTTGGACATAAGAAGTGTCTAATCCCAAAGGAGAAATTCGTTCTACTTTTAACTCAAAATCACCGTAAAAAGCACTTCCTATATTGGTAACCACGACAAACAAATCAAAAGTATCAACGGATAAATCAATTTGAGATGGAACAGTCCATACTCTATTTTCATCTAAAACTAATTCGGGAGCATTATGATAATTCATTCTTAAGGCTGGGTCTCCTTGAAGTGACATTCCTGTGTAGTTAGACTCACTTGGAATTTTCCAATATATAGAATCTATTTGAGCAGCCAAAGTATCCGAAGCATGCTTCATAGCTAGACCTATACTACTGCCATAATCATCCCCTCCTAAATATTTATATAAATAATCAGTATACAAACCCAAATTAGTAATAAAACCTAACTTTACGGTTGATGTAAAACTAATGGCACCATTATTTGTTGCGTTTATCAATTGGTTAGTGAAGGTCAATGTATCTATTCCATGAACATCACCTGCATAACACCCTAATCCAACAACCATTGGATATTTACCATCATTTTCCCAGTTTTCAGGAGTATCAATATTTTGGCTGAAACCTCCTCCAGCTGACGCATGTCCGTAAAAAGTCATTAAAGAAACCCCTTCTTTTAATTTTTCTTGAACTTCAAAAAAGGCTTGTGCATCCAAAACAGGTGAAAAAGGGTCTTTGATATAGTCAAAAACTCTTGCACCCATTAATGTATCTGACAATGTATTTCTATAATTATTCAAATAAAAATCGATTATATTTATTTGTGTTTCATCAGAACCACCACCAAATTGTAAAACAGTTTTTTGCCATTCTTTATTGGGAATATCATAAAATGAATTAGGGTCTTGTTCTGTTTCGTATTGTTGTACTTTGCTTAGATAATTATAAATGTCAAAATTACTGTTAGCACTTAACCTTCCAGTGGATATACCAAAACTTCTTCCTGAACCATTTACCCCTTGAGACAAGTGATTGTCAGAACCTGGATATCCCCAAGTGGGAACTAAATTGGCATGAAATGAACTTACCATTTCTCTTGAGCCAGTATTAGCATCTGCATAATTACTAATTGATTTTCCTATTAGAAATAAAAATTTTGGTTCACTTGTCCAAGTAGCAAAAACGTGTTTTAAAAAGTTTCTGATAGAAACAGGATGTTTTTCTATTCCTCCTCCATATTGATGATATAATTCTTCGATATCTATCATCACAACTTCGTTAATACCTCCTTGTGGAGACATTCTGTAATTCGCATAATCAGTAGCGCCATTCCATAATTTTTTATGAGTAACTAAAAGGTAAGCATCCGTAGGGTTAAGCGAACTAAAATCAAAGAAATTACCGTTGTCCAAAACAGCAGTTGGCGTTGGAGAAGTCATAAATAAATCATTATCTATCATTCTTAAATGAATAGAGTCATTGGAAATATTGTTAGGAATCACAGCATCCCAATTGGCTCCATTAGGTATAAGCGGAATTTCCTTTACACCATCGTTATAAACGAATAATCTTGGGCTTGTACCAGAGAAATTCGATATTGAAATAGTTTGTTTGGAAGATGATGTATGATTGGGTAGCCCAAATTCAAAATAGTTAGCTCCTTCAAAATCAAAAGTATGAGGATAATCTATGGTTACAGAAGAAAGGAAAAGTCTTTCGTTGTTACCTTGTCCAATGTTGATGCCTCTATGTCTTACTAACGTATTTCCATTAATTAAAGTAGAAGGGTCCACTTCAGTTACAGTTTTTATCATATCATACCCTGAAAAAGATGTGTCAACAATGGTTGTTATTGGTGATCCATATTGTATCCAAAAAGAATGATTGTGTCCTCCTCCAGCTACTGTTGGGTTAGAACCACTACTTATGGTAGAACCAATCCTCGCTTGTGGCGCATTTATACCTGTAAAAGCATTTCTTGTATTGATATTTACATCTCTTCGATGTTGTGAACTATTACTAGTTGGGCTTCCCGCTCTCATTGAACCAGCAGTCCACCCTTCGCCCCTGTCATAAATTGGAGAAGTTAAACCAAAATAAACTTCTCCATGAACATAACTTGTTGTAAATAGTCTTTGAAAATTAGAAACCCAACAGTAATCAGCCAATGGGTAACTTCCAAAATTTACATCCGTTTCTTGAGCAATTCTCAACCCATTGCCACTGGTTATGGAGAGATAATACAAAATAGTATCATTCACATAACTTTTGTAGGTATCCGGAATGTTTTCTGGTGTTTCGAAAAGCAAAATGTCTTTCCAACCGTCATTCATTTGAGCGTAAAAATGAATGTAATCTCCAGGGTTTAAGATACCATCGCCACCATCTACAACTTCAATGTATTGTTCTTTTTCTCTTCCGAAAATTTGAAATTGATTACTAGAAATGGTGTTTATATCAATACCTTGATCACTTAATGCATTGGAAACTTGATTGTAATCTAATCGATACCAACCGGTTTCGTAAACTTTCATTTGAAAATATTTTTGAGAATAATCAATCCATTCGTTGCCAAAACTTTGAGAAAATAAGTTTTGAAAAGAAATTGAAAAGAAAACTATCAAAAATAAAATTCTATGCATCTTTCTCAGGGTTTAAATTGAATCTCAAAGAGAATACGTTACTGTAAAGTGCTACAGAGGATGCTCCAATGGATGTCAAAGCATAATCAATATCAATTCCTTTGATTCTTACTCCGATACCTGCATTGGGTTGTACTGTATAAACTTGCTTGCCATTCAACTGTGTAATTTTTTGAACATTCCCAACACCCGCTCTAACAAACACTATGTTTTTGAATCCTAATTCCATTCCCATGTGAGGGTCTATTGAAAAAGGATCTCCAACGATAAGCACATTTCGTTTTCCATCGGTAGTAACATCAAAATTGATTTCAGTTAATAAATTAAAATTGTCATTAATCATCCAATTTCTACCTGCTCCCAAAATAACTCTCGGCAATGTAATCTCCAATCCGTTTTGTGGAATTTCATTATTGGTTTGCCTAAAAACTTCAATGGTTCTCTCGTTCAAAGTATAAGACCAAGCATTAAAAGTAGAAGTGACATCTCTAGCCATGGCAGCAAACTGCCAATTTTTATGTTTGTATGAAGCGGCAAAGTCCAATCCGAATCCCCAAGATTTTGCAAAACTTCCTACTTTTCTATTGATTACTTTTGCGCTTCCTCCGATACTAAATTTATCGTTTATTTTTCTAGCATAAGAAAACATCAAGGCCAAATCTGTGGCGCTAAAAAAACTAATTCTATTGTAATCAATATTTCCTTGAGCATCTATTAGTTCAGTTGTGTTAGGAATATCGTCTACACCAAATCTTATGACAGAAAAAGCAAAAGCACTCTTATCATCAATTTTTTTGGCAACTGCTCCATAATCATACTTAGCAATTCCTGCAAAATATTCTGCGTGCATTAAACCAAATTGCAAATCACTTTCAACACCCAAAAGACCTGTTGGATTCCAATAACCAGCAGTTACGTCATTGCTCGAAGCCACAATAGAATTAGACATTCCCAAAGCTCTAGCACCTACACCAATATTCAAAAATTCATTACTGTATTTAGGTGCATTTGCCCCATTTTGAGCCAAAAAACACAAAGGGAAAAAGGAAAATAAAATCAATATGGCTTTAAAATTCATAAATCAATTTAAATTGCAGATGTAAAATTAATAAAAATAAACTAAAAGTTACTAAATATTAGATAGTAACCTATTTTCTAGTGATATATTGTTTTGACAGACTGTAAATATTAATTAAATCAACGATTTTCATCAGATTTTTAACCCGTATTGGCATCGGTTTGTAAATTAAAGTTATTTTTGAACTCAGATTCTATGAAGAAACACATCCCGAATATCATTACACTTGGCAATTTGACTTGTGGGCTATTGGCAATTTTGTCTGTTTTTTCAGACACGCCACATTATGCAGCATATTTTATTTTTGGAGGCTTGTTTTTGGATTTTTTTGATGGTTTTTTTGCAAGAATTTTAAAATTAGATGGCGAACTCGGTAAACAATTGGACTCTTTAGCAGATTTGGTCACTTTTGGAGTGGCGCCAGGGTTTTTGATGTATAAACTTATTGAGTTTTCAATCTCATCTTCCTTTAATCCTATGAAAGAAGCCCAAGTTTTAACTAGTTTTTTTCCATTTGTAGCGTTCTTGATACCAATCCTTTCAGCAGTAAGATTGGCAAAGTTTAATATTGCTACAAACCAAACGGATCAATTTATTGGACTTCCAACACCTGCTTCTGCGATTTTCTTTGCATCTTTATCAATGCTAATTAGTTTTGGTTTTTCATTTGGGGGAACCCCCTTTAACATCATTCTAAACCCTTATATATTAATGACATTGGTTATTGTGATTTCCCTACTCCTCAACGCCAATATTCCACTCATCGCACTTAAATTCAAATCTTTTGGTTGGAAAGGCAATGAAGTAAGATTTATCTTTTTGGGAGTTGCATTATTGGTGATACTTTCTGCCTTGTTGATAAGTAATATTTTCGTATCTATTCCAATTATTATACTTTTGTACCTATTCATTTCAATCATTAACAATTTTACAAAAAAAGCAAAATGAAATTTAAAGCACACATCAACATCATGCCATTAGAAGCATTATTAGACCCTCAAGGAAAAGCAGTTTCTCAATCTATGGGAAATGTTGGATTGAGCGAAATCACAGGTGTAAGAATTGGAAAACACATCACTCTTTTTGTAGAGGCAGGAAATGAGAAAGATGCATCTGCAAAAGTTGACGAAGCTTGCAAAAAAATGCTTTGTAACCAAATCATGGAGCACTACGAATTTTCTCTTGAAAAAGCGTAATCTAATCACTTTCCAAAAATAATTCTTTGTCATTTCGACCGAAGAGACAGACACGATAGTGTCTGCTAGAAGTGGAGAAATCTATTTTCGGCTTGAAAATCATTAAACTTAACCCAAAAACAGCCTTCTAAATATTTGAATATTGCCGTAAATACAAGATTGTTATTACCCAATAAGTTAGAAGGTATTGGCTGGTTCACCTACGAAGTACTGAAAAGAATTACTCAAAATCATCCTGAACATACATTTTTCTTGTTCTTTGACAGACCTTATGACCATGAATTTGTTTTTTCGGACAATTGCAAACCTATAGTTATTCATCCACAGGCAAGACATCCCATTTTGTATAAAATATGGTTTGACTTTAGCATTCCTAGAGCTTTAAAAAAGTACAAAATAGATATTTTTTTATCTCCAGATGGTTTTTTGAGTACCAAAACAGATGTGCCTCAAATCTCAGTAATGCACGATTTGAATTTTGAACATTTACCAGGTGTTTTGCCTCAGGGTGCATTGAATTATTACAAAAAATACTTTCCAATTTTTGCGCAAAAAGCCCAAAACATCATCACAGTTTCGGAATTTAGCAAGCAGGATATTTCCAATTCTTATCAAGTACCTTTAGAGAAAATTACAGTTGCCTATAATGGTGTGAGTGATATTTTCAAGCCCATTTCTGAGGCAGAAAGCACTTCGATAAAAGATAAATATACCAAATCAAACGACTATTTGGTATATGTGGGTGCATTGCACAAAAGAAAAAATATCGTAAAAATGCTTCAAGCATTTGATTTGCACAAAAAACAATATCCCTCGTCATTGAAGTTTGTAATTGTTGGAGAAAAACTTTTCAAAAGCCAAGAAATTGATGGCGTCTATGAATCTTTATCTTGCAAAAATGATATTATATTTACAGGTAGATTAGAGCAGCAAATATTGGCAAGAGTTGTAGCATCTTCAAAAGCAATGATATATGTTTCTATTTTCGAAGGATTTGGAATTCCAGTCATTGAGGCTATGAAGTGTGGTGTTCCAGTGCTCACGAGTAACGTGACGAGTCTTCCAGAAGTAGGTGGTGAATATGCTGTTTATTGTGACCCATTGAATGTAGAAAGTATTTCCAATGGTATTCTTGAAGTTTTGAATCATTCATTCGATACAAAAGAATTAATCGCTCACAGTTCAAAATTTAATTGGGACACCACCGTTGATGTTGTTTGGGAGGTTATTCAAAAGACAATGGATAAACAATAATTTTGGAAGATCAAAACTCAAGAATAGAAACGATAAACAGTTTGGTTGAATTCACTAATATTCAACTCAAAAACTCACTTTTTGAAAAGTTGGTTTTGCAAATTGAAAAGGACTTTTCGATGTGTGGATTCGATTTAGAATTAGACCCAAACATTACTCCAAACGAATTGGTCAACACCATTTATGAAACGGTTGAAAAATCCATTCAAAACAAAATTTCATTAGACATCAGGTCTTTATTATACAGAATAGATGTAAGCGAAAAACAAATTCTTCATACCAATACGAATTCTGTAACAGACATTGTAGTGCTGCTTTTAAAAAGAGAAATACAGAAAATCATTTTGAAATCTCAGTTTAGTCAATAAAAACTAAACTGTGTAAAATAGAAAAGAAAGTAAGAAAAATTAATCAATTACACCAGAGCCCAACAATTCACCATCGAGGTACCAAGCAGCAAACTGACCGGGTGTAACACCTCTTTGTAATTCATCGAAAATAATATACAACCCCTCTTCTTCTTGGTAAAGCGTAAAAGGATACAATGCTTGTCGATATCTAATCCTTCCCATATAAGCTTGAGATTCGCCTACTTTCAATTTAAGATCTTCACGAACCCAATGAATGTCTTTTATATTTACAAAAAGACCTTTTCTATTCAACGCTTTATGGTCATCGCCTTGTCCTACAAAAACTATATTTTCTTTAGTATCTGTCCCTACTACAAAAAGTGGCAATGGTTTACCTCCAACTTGAAGACCTTTTCTTTGACCAACTGTGTAATAATGTGCTCCATTATGTTGCCCTACAACCGTTCCCATTTCTCTTTTTAATTCGAAGGTTTTGGA
>CAWUIK010000062.1:0-18242 GCA_963922585.1 uncultured Flavobacteriales bacterium
TTAAACTATTATCAGTTAAAAATTGAGTAAAAGCAGCATCATTAGGAGCAAAAACAGTGTAATCGCTTGATAAATCACTTAATACTACATCTAATCCTTCTTGAATTAATGCTTGTTCCAAAATCGTGTGATCTGGACTTGTTGCTATAACATTAAATACTGATGTTTGTGCAATTGATGCCAAGGATAATAAAGTGGCAATTAATGTAAATGTTTTTTTCATTTTAAAAGAGTTTTATATTGTTTAATGTTTAATATTAAAAGTTAAACAAAAAATGTTTGCTTTTGTTCAGAAAAAGTGCATTAAATGACTAAATAAAAATATAGGATGTCCCTCAATAATTGATTTTACAGTGTTTTTAGGGTTTTGTAAAAAAATGTTAAAAATGATTTTTTATATAAAAGTTAATTTGAATAAGTACAAAAACTTCTCTCTTTTTCAATTAGTTCTAATTTATTGTACTTCTATATTAGAAATATGTGTGTCAAAACCAATCGAAAAGTTTGTATATTCGTGACTTCAAAAAAAGGGAAATAAGACACATATCTATGATGGAAATAAAAGAAGCTAAATTTTTAATGAGCAACACGGATTGGCAAAAATGTCCTAAACCCATTTTGCCTGAATATGCATTCATAGGAAGAAGTAATGTCGGAAAATCATCTTTGATAAATATGTTGACAGGTAGGAAAACGCTAGCAAAAGTGTCTGGAACTCCTGGGAAAACTTTACTGATAAACCATTTTGGAATCAATGAACAGTGGTATTTAGCGGATTTACCCGGTTATGGTTATGCTAAAGTATCCAAAAAAACAAGAACTCAATTTCATAATTTTACTTTACAATACTTACATCATAGACCTAATTTGATGTGCACTTTTGTACTTATCGACAGTAGAATTAAACCTCAAAAGATTGACCTTGCTTTTATGGAATATTGTGGTGAAAAACAAATTCCTTTTGTTATGATTTTTACCAAAATGGACAAGTTAAACCAAAGGGAGAAAAAAGAAAATATGGAAGCCTATCAGAATTCTTTGGCTGAACAATGGGCAACATTGCCACCAATGTTTTACAGCTCTTCCGAAACAGGATTTGGCAGAGAAGAAATCTTGGATTTTATAGAAGAAACCAATTCTCTTTTTTAAACCATTACATTAAAGTGACAAAAGTCATTTGCTAAAATTTTAAATCGTTATTATATTTACAAAAAATATTTTATAGTTTCAATTGCTATCAAAAACAAAAAATATCATCATATCTCCTTTGGATTGGGGGCTTGGACATACTACTAGATGTATTCCGTTGATTTCTTGTTTGGTTGAAAGAGGACATAGAGTAACTGCTGCTGTTAACAAACAGCAAAAAGCAGTTTTAGAGGTTTACTTCCCAGATATCGTTTATGCTGATTTACCAGGATATAATATTGAATATCCTATAAGCGGTTCTATGGCATGGAATATAGCAAAACAATCGGGAAAAATTTTATCTGCCATCAAAGCCGAGAACTTATGGTTGAGTGAATATGTGAGTGAGCATCCCCAAGATATTGTTGTTTCTGATAATAGGTTTGGCTTTTATCATCCTAGAATTGAAAGTATTTATATTACACATCAAATTAATATACAAGGTCCTTCAATATTGAAGTCTTTATTATATTCTATTCATAAAAATTACATAGACAATTTTCATCATTGCATGATACCCGATACTGAGGATAATATTTTAGCGGGCGAGTTGTCAAAAACACCTATAGAAAGGTTCAAGTTTATTGGTCCGATTTCAAGATTCGATAAGATGGCAAATAATGATGAGGATGAGTTTGAATATCTTGGCGTTTTATCAGGTCCAGAACCTCAAAGAAGTGTTTTTTGTAAACTGTTGGAAGAAGCATTTTATAATTCTGGTAAAAAATGCGCTATCATTGGAGGGAAACCTTTTGATTCAAATCATTATGTAAAGGATAATCTCACCTATTTTCCGCATTTGGATAAAGAAGAATTTTATAATGTGGTTTCAAAAAGCAAAGGTGTCGTTTCGAGATCAGGATACAGTACAATAATGGATTTCTCTATTTTACAAAAGCCTATTTTTTTCGTCCCTACACCTGGACAAACGGAACAAGAATATTTAGCAGAATTCCATCATAAAAATTCAGGAATAGGTTATTGTAAACAAGAAAATTTCACTTTAGACAAAGTGTTTTTTAATAATTGTCTTCCAAAAGTAAAAGATGCTCACATTAGTCTTGGATATTTTTTGGAACTTATATGATCAGGTTTTACAATTTTTTCTTCCCAATTAAAATTAATCTGTCAGATTCTTTTTTATGAAAGGGATTAAGGTGATAATCTCCAAAAACTTGAGTGATTTCCATATTTGTATTCGTAAACATATCATTGAAGTCGTCTAGAGTTAATGCTTGAACTTTTTCTTCAAATTTTAATGTTTTTCCATGATCTTCAAATTGAATGGTTTTAATAATTTGTTTGTTTTCTACTTTTTTATAAATTTCAAAATTGATATTTTCTTTGGCTATTTTCTCAAAAGGAATAATGTTTTCTATCACTTTAGTTGAATTCATAAAATCGATTACAAAAATTCCATTAGGTTTGAGCATTTCTTCAATGCAATGAAGTACTTTAATGTTTTCGGTCATTGAATTGAAATAACCAAAACTTGTAAATAGATTAAATACGCCATCAAAATGATTTTGAGCAATTGCACATCTCATATCACCAACTTCAAAAGAAAGATTTTTGGCAACTTTTTTCTTTGCTTCTTTGATACTGTTTTCTGATAAATCTATTCCTTTGATTGTGTATCCCAGTTCGCTTAATTGCAATGCATGTCTTCCTTTACCACATGCCAAATCTAAAATAAAAGAAGATTTTGGTAATTGTAAATGAAGCATTAAATTTTTGATAAACAACTCCGCTTCAGAAAAATCTCTGTCTTTGTATAAAATATGATAATAATGGGTGTCAAACCAGGACTCAAACCAGTCTTTGGAGCAGTTTTCCGATATAGATATGTTTGATTCAATTTTCATTAGTCCACAAAGATACAGAATTTCTAATGAAGGAGTACTAATGAAAAAACGTTTTTGAACTTTAGAAAAAACTCAAATTTAAATATAAATATGAAGATAGTTAAGACTAAACTTGTTCGTCAAAACCTTTTTTTGCAAATTTCGCTTTCGCCATTTCAACACCACCCCAAGTAGCCCAAAATCCTACAAATCCCATTACAAATAACAGCATCCAAAATGCCATGAAGAAGAAAGCGAAAAATATAATGAATCCGAAAAACATATAATCAAAATTTTAAATTCATTACGAAGGTATAAATTATTTTATTTTAAGAACTATTTTTTTTAAAAAAATGACTAGATTAGACGCTCAAAAAAAAAATCAAAGATGAAAAAACTATTAGCACTTCCATTTTCAATTTTACTTCTATTCTCATGTGATAATAACTTAGAAGACTCAAGTACAAAAGATATTACTGATAATAAAGATACTACTCAAGCAGTAGTTGAAGAAATGAACGAAATGATGAGTGAAGAGGCTCTTGAAGAACCAGAACAACCAAATTTAATGCTAGATCAATATATTTCATTTTTGATGCCGAATGAATATGGAGTTTATGTTGATGATAAAAGTCAACTGGAAGGAAAACAATTAGCACTATATTACAAAGAAAATGGGTTGGAGTTTAAGGAAATTGAATTAAAAACAAAACCCATGAAAGACGAGATGAACGATGAAGAAGGAGAAATGAGTTTGACACAAATTAGAAATATTGAAGACAACTCCATTCCCAATATGTTACTTTATGGCTTCTATAACTTCAACGGAAGAACTGTTCCTTATTATGATGGTTTCAAATCTCAATTGTTACCTGGAGAATATATGAAGTTGGGAGATTATATCATTTCTGCAGAAGGTGATGTGGTTGAAAATGAATATGGAAATACTGTAGAAAATTACAAACTTAAAATAGATGGATATAGAAATCAGGAGTTTATAGTTCAGACCTTTGCTGAAATTGATTATTTTGATGATGCAATGGTTACGTTTATTTGGGCTGGAGATGTAGATCAAGATGGTATACCAGATTTTCTTGTAGATTTATCTCATAAATACAGTTATAGTTTACCTACGCTATTTTTATCTTCAAATGCTGGATTTGGAGACTTAGTCAAAGACATTGCTGAAGAAGCGGTATATGGCTGTTAGTAAAAAAATGTAGAAAATAGCAGATAAAATTCATCTTCTTTTTAGAGTATTTATAACTTTGAAAAAAAATAAATACTATGAATTTTAGAATTGAAAAAGATACCATCGGAGAAATTAATGTGCCTGCAGATAAATATTGGGGAGCACAAACAGAGCGTTCTAGAAACAACTTTAAAATTGGACCTTCTGCATCTATGCCCTTGGAGATAGTTTATGCTTTTGCTTATCTAAAGAAAGCAGCGGCTCATGCCAATCACGATTTAGGCGTATTGTCAGTAGAGAAAAGAGATTTGATATCCCAAGTTTGTGATGAAATTTTGGCTGGAAAACTGGATGATCAGTTTCCTTTAGTGGTTTGGCAAACTGGTTCTGGAACGCAGAGCAACATGAATGTTAATGAAGTGATTGCTAACAGAGCGCAAGAATTGGCAGGAAAAAAAATCGGTGAAGGAGAACAGGTCATTAAAGCAAATGACGATGTGAATAAATCGCAATCTTCTAACGATACTTTTCCAACTGGAATGCACATTGCTTGTTATAAAATGCTTATCGATAACACAATCCCAGGTATTGAACAACTAAGAGATACTTTGGACAAAAAAGCAAAAGAATTTGCTAATGTGGTGAAGATTGGTAGAACACATCTTATGGATGCTACGCCACTTACTTTAGGACAAGAATTTTCTGGGTATGTTTCTCAATTAAACCACGGTTTGAAAGCTTTGAAAAATACATTGGCACATTTGTCTCAATTGGCTTTAGGCGGAACTGCTGTTGGAACTGGATTGAACACTCCCAAAGGATACGATGTGCTAGTTGCAAAGAAAATTGCAGAATTCACTGGACTTCCTTTTATTACAGCAGAAAATAAATTTGAGGCGCTAGCGGCTCATGATGCTATTGTAGAATCACATGGTGCTTTGAAGCAAATTGCTGTTTCTTTAAATAAAATTGGAAACGATATCAGAATGATGGCATCTGGACCCCGTTCTGGAATTGGAGAGTTGATAATTCCTGCTAACGAACCAGGTTCTTCTATTATGCCAGGAAAAGTAAATCCAACACAATCGGAAGCAATTACGATGGTTTGTGCGCAAGTTATGGGGAATGATGTCGCAATTACTGTAGGAGGTACACAAGGTCATTACGAGTTAAATGTTTTCAAACCTTTAATGGCGGTAAATTTCCTTCAATCTGCAAGATTGATTGGTGATGCTTGTCGTTCTTTTGAAGAACATTGTGCATCTGGTATTCAACCCAACCAAAAAAGAATTGATGAATTGCTCAACAGTTCTTTAATGTTGGTTACTGCTTTGAATACCAAAATTGGTTATTATAAAGCTGCCGAAATTGCAAATACTGCTCACGAAAATGGGACTACTTTGAAAGAAGAAGCGTTGAGACTAGGCTATGTTACTGAAGAGGAATACAATGAATGGGTAGATCCTAAAAAAATGATAGGAACGCTTTAATTCCTTTTTCAATAAACTTTTTAAAATACTCCCAAAGAGAATGTCTTTTGATGTCTTCTTTGGGGATTTTTTATGGCTAAAAAAACGAAAGCCCCGAACAACCAGGGCTTTCAACAAACAAACAAAAACAAACCACACTTATCAACCCGCACATCTTAAATGACTTAAAACTGTTTCGAGTGTTTCGATTTTTTTGATAATAAATTAAATTGCTACTTTAGTTTTATTATGGTTCCGGGAACAAGATTAGTTCCAATCGTTAATTCATTGATTTTATATAACTTTTTGAGTTTTACACCATACTTTTGAGAGATACTTCTCATGGTATCACCATTTTTAATAGTATGAGCTTCCACTTTTTTGGATTTATTTTTCTTGGGTTGCAAATAAATAATGTCTCCAACTTTAAGTATGTCATCATTTGCTAGGTCGTTGTATTTGTATAGTTGCCATAGTCCTAATTCAAACTCTTTAGCAATTTTATAAAAGGTATCTCCTTCTTTTACTTTTACAAATTTAATTTTGTTGTCCGAAACGTCCACCGAATGAGTATTTACCATTGCAGAAGGTATAGGCGCTACTGTTAAAGGTTTATTCGTGGTATTTGATAATTCGATAGTAGGATTTTTGGATGTGGCAACATTCAACATTTGGTCGTATTGATACAATTGATGTTTTTCGATTAAGTCAATCAATAATTCTGGATATTTTGGATTTGTTGCATACCCTGCTTTTTTTAACCCCTTTGCCCAAGATTTGTAATCCGTTACATCATATTGAAATAGAAATGCATAACGATCTCTACTAGTTAGAAATGAAGCGTGATCTTCAAAAGACTCATGTGCTGTTTGGTATTTTCTAAAACAATCATCTTTATTGTCATCGTCTTTGTATATTTTTTCTCCATCCCAATTATGGCATTTGATTCCGAAATGGTTATTAGCATATCTTGCCAATTCAGAATTACCACTTGCACTTTCTAGGATTCCTTGCGCCAAAGTGATGCTAGCAGGTATGTTGTGTGTTACCATTTGATGGATGGCTTCATCCTTCCACATTTCGATATACTGATCTCTAGAAATGTTTTTTTCAGAAGGTTGGGCAAATAAATTACTTGTAAATAATAATGCTGAAAAAGCGAAAACTAAGTTGTTTTTTAATTTTGAAGTAAGCATTTTAAAAAAGTTTGTTTGTTGTTTGTGGGGGGTATTACGGAAGGTTATTAACAATGGTTACAAAAATTGTTGAAAACTTTTGTTTCTTCATTTTTAACTTAAATCTAGTTTCAATGAAAACAGCAACAATGGTGGTTCTTTTGAGCTTTAAGTTTTTTTACGTCAATACAATTTCACAACGACTCTTCTGTTTTTAGCTTTGTTTTCTTCATTTGAATTAGGGACAAGTGGTTTTGAATCACCTAAGCCTTTGGTATAAATAATATTTTTGATGGATTGAGATTCAAAATAGGATTTTACAAATAGTGCTCTATCCTTAGAAAGTTGTAAGTTATCATTTACTTTACCTACATTGTCAGTGTGCCCTTCGATGACGATTTTTTGATTTGGGTTTTCTTTTAGATGCTGAATTAATTTTTCAAATTGCTTAAAATTCAACGCATCACTGGAGGATGAACCTGTTTCAAATTTAATATCGTTAAACACATAAGTTTCTTTGGGGGTTGTTTTTAATAATGCTTCAATAATCAAGGTGTCATTCGTAGAAGTGTTTGTTTTTTCAATGAGTGAAATGTCATCTATTAAATAATAAGCATCTTGATAACCGGTTTTTTTTGAAAAATTAAAACGGTCGCTATAGGTTCTGTATAATAATTTTTCATCTGTAAGAAAGCATCCTAGGTGCAAAAACTTTTCACCACCTATTGCTTTGTATTCAATAGTATAATTAGTCCAAGAATTTCTACATTCTAAAAAACCATTCACTTGTATGTTAATATCTGCATTTGCTATAAGGACTGGAGGTAGTGGCTTACTTCTGTCGAAAACAGAAGTGAAAATCACACCTAAATTATTTATGTAGTAATAAGCCATTTCAGGTTGAGAAACTGAAATTTTGAACGTATAGGTAATATCTTTTATAAGTGCATTTTTCAACTCAGTGGTAACATATTCTCTATAGTTGGTTGAAGGATTAAATGCTACAAATCCTATATAGCTATTTCCTTCATATGGGGGTACGTTGATGATGAAGTTTTTTGGATGACTGAATTGATTGGTATCAGCACAAAGAGAAAAATAATCAGGAGTTGTATTAAGTGGAAGTGTTTTTTCCCAATTTTCAATTTCAAAATCACCTAGAGTTTGAGGGCAAGTTACCATTTTTTCAAAACCTCCATTTTCAATCAGACTTTGCGTCCAAAACATTTGATTGAAAATCAACAAAATAAAAATATGAAATAAAGAGTCTTTCATGTAATTGTTTTAATAATTCAAAACAAATACTTCTTGAGCTTCGGTTTCAATAGCATCTTCACCTCTAGTGTTTCTTACATATTGAATAGGGTCTTTTTCGTTTAAGAATTTACTTGCAAAGCAACCCATTATGGTGCCGCTTCTTCCATATCCTCCCATACAATGTATCAAAACATTTTGTTGGTTATCGATACAAGTTTGAATGAAATTCAAAATACTATCAGTTTGTGCTATACTAGGTGTGCTGTAATCTTCAATGGGCGAATGGAAAACTTCAAGATTGTTTTTTTCTAAAACTTCAAAAAAGTGAGGCAAGTTTTTTTGCTGTAATTCTTCATTAGAAATCAGAGTAATCACTACGTCAATATCCATAGATTTCATCAATTCGATATCCTCTTCCAAATTGACTTTACCAGGAAGTGGAGACATTGCGACAAATTGTTCGCCTATTTGAAAAGGAAATATTTGATAGTTGTTTTTCACGGAATCATTTTCAATTAAAGTTGAATCATTTTCTGTTGTATCTTCAAAAGTTTCAGTATTTGGATCGATTTCTGTTGTACAAGCATAATTCAAAAAGATGCTTAAAGATACAATCAAGTGGTAAATTTTCATTTTTTTATGTTGTTTTCGTATATACTAATCCATTCCTCAGAAGTCATTTTTTGCATCAATTCGCCTATCAAATCAAACGGGATATCTTCCATTTTTTTGAATCGAACACATGATTTTCCCATGTCTAATTTGTAGTTACACTTTTCAGTATAGGAGGTTACAAACCAATCGTATAAATCTTTTTGAGCATAGAGCCTCATATGATAAAAAGCGATAAAGTTCTTTTGATTGGCAATACTTACAAAAGGTAGTGGTAATTTAGGGTCACAATGATATCCAGAAGGATAAACTGAGTGCGGAACAACATAACCAATCATTCCGTAACTCATTTCCTCTTGGAAGCCTTTAGGAAGGTTTTCTAAAATTACATTCCTTAATTGAGTAAAAGAGGCTTTTCTTTCTGGTTGAATTTGCTCTAAATAATCTTGAATATTGAGTGCGTTACTTTTCATTAAAAATGAGGATATAATGCCATAAAATTACAATTTTTTCATGAAACTTTTCGACAACTTAATAATTTATTAATGAAAAATTTGGTTTTATAAAACTAAACATATACTTTTATCGAAACTTTTAATGTTTTGGGCGAAAATACTGCCATACAAGAAAAATCTACTCTATCGTTATTGTTGGGTGAGGTAGTACATTTTAGAAATCTTCCTAAAATGAATCTTACCATCTACGATAGTGGAATTCTGCACTTTTACATCAAAGATGGCGAAATTTTAAACGATGATGATTACTCTGAGATGTCAAATTGGCTAAAATCTATTGGTAACAAAAAATATTTATTTTTAGTAGAGGCTGGTTTAAAGTCTGAATTGAATGATGACTTTATCAAATCTTCCGCTGAAGATAATGTGCATACTATTGCAGATGCAGTAATTATCAAAAGTATGGCGCAAAGAATAATCGCCAACTTTTATATTAAATTCAACAAACCCGTAAACCCCACACAAATATTTCCAGATGCAGAAAGTGCTGCTTTTTGGTTAATGTCGAATTTCGCAAGATTCAATTAGACGTGGATACTCCAGTTGAAATAGAAAAAGATTTTGAGAAAATCAAAATGACCTTGTACGAAAATGGAATTATGAATGTAGTTTTCAAAGAAAATTGTTCGGTAGGAATAAAAGATGCAGAAGAGGCAGTCAATTGGGTTTCCGAAATAGCAAATGGCAGAAGATTTTTGAATCTGATGGAGGGAGAAAATAACTCCGAAGTAGATGCAGAAGTAAGAGCATTTTCTGCTAGTAAAAATCAAAATAAATTTACCATTGCTGATGCTTTAGTAGTAAATAGTGTAGCTCATAAACTATTGACCAATTTCTATTTGAAGTTTAATAAACCTGTAAAACCTACAAGGCTATTTACAGATAAAGAAAGGGCTATTGAGTGGTTGTTAAGTCAAAAGGAGTCGTAATTTATAAAGTATTACTTTTTAAATCCTAAACTTTGTCATGTCGATACTTGGTAACAGACCAAAAGCGTCTGTTTGAAATGGAGACATCTGTTAACTTGAGAATTCTCATCTAGCAAAGTCAAAAAGGGTCAAATAATTTAAGACATCTCCACAAGGTCGATGTGACAAGATTTTAGATCATGTCGACACTTGGTAGCAGAACTTAAGCGTCTCTTTATAATTGAGACATCTGTTCTTTGAATAGAATGTTCTGTTAATTTGAAAGACTTCAACGCTTCGGTCGAAGTGACAAGGTTTTGTTCATTGTCATGTCGACCGCAGTGGAGACATCTCATGTTATAATTTATGTCATAGACTTGGTTATGTTAAAAATTTAGTTCTTGTCAATTTGTATAATTGTTTTTACTCAATTATTTTTTTAAATTCTTAAAACAAACTCGCATTAATTATTTTTTCATTGAGTATCTTCGCCTACTTTTTCATACAGAATGGCAATTGATTTTTCAAATACTGAAATAGCTTTTAAGAGCAAAGACAAAGCTGCTTTGAGAAAAGCATATTTGCTTTTTAAAATGGTAGGGAATCCCAATTTGGTGAACTTTGGAAAGTGGGCGATTAACCTTGCTTTTAAATTGAGACTTCCTATTAAATGGTTGGTAAAAAAAACCATATTCACCCAATTTTGTGGAGGTGAAACCATCGAAGAATGTTCTGATGCGATTGCTAAATTGAAAAAAAGCAATGTCGGAACCATTTTAGATTATTCTCTTGAAGGCAAAGAATCCAATGAAGATTTGGATGCAACTACAAATGAATTAATTCAAACCATAGAAAGGGCAAAAACGGACCCATTTATTCCTTTTTCTGTTTTTAAACCTTCAGGAATTTGTAAGTTTTCGGTGCTTGAAAAAGCAAATACTTCCACAGATCATCTCAACGAAAGTGAGATGAAAGACTATGAAATGTTTGTAGAACGTATGAATAAAATCTGTAAAAAAGCAAATGAATCAAATGTTCCTGTTTTTGTGGATGCTGAAGATAGCTGGATTCAGGACATAATAGATAGAATGTGTGAAGTGATGATGTGGAAATACAACAAAGAAAAAGCGATTGTATATACCACCGTTCAGTTGTACAGATGGGATAGATTGGATTATCTAGAGAAATTGTATGAAAAAGCCAAAAGAGACCAAATAAAAATTGGAGTGAAATTGGTGAGAGGTGCTTACATGGAAAAAGAACGTGAAAGAGCTAAAGAAATGGGGTATAAAGACCCTATACAACCCAATAAAGAAGCCACCGACAGAGATTATAATGAAGCGTTAAAATTTTGTGTAGATAGATTGGATGTTTTTGCAATTTGTGCGGGTTCACACAACGAAGACAGCGCCAATGTTTTGGTAGACTTGATGGCTCAAAAACAATTGGATAAAAAAGACGACAGATTATATTTTGCACAACTGTTAGGCATGTCAGACCATATTAGTTTCAACCTATCGTCTCATGGGTACAATGTAGCCAAGTATATGCCCTATGGACCAGTGAAAGAAGTGATGCCGTATTTAATTAGAAGAGCCCAAGAAAACACTTCTGTTTCGGGTCAAACCAGCAGAGAATTGTCGCTGTTGCAAAAAGAACGAAAAAGAAGAAAACTTAAAATTACTGCTTAATTATTTTTTCTATCGCAAAACCTTCTACAGAAAGAAAGTACACCCCATTTTCTAGGATGGATAAGTCCAATTGTGTTGTGTTTAACACATTATCTACAATGGTTTTTCCAGAAATATCAATAATTTGATACCTTAAGTTTTCAGGGTTATTTACATTCAAATGAATGATGTTGTTAAAAGGATTGGGCGAGATTTGCACTTTAGAAAGTTGGTGTTCCGAAACCGAAACTGGGTCTTCCACCCAGACTTTGATGTTGTCTAATGCTAATATATAGCCATCAGTTCCGGTATGTCTAAAAGCAATAAAAATGTCTTCATCGGCAACATTCAAACTATCTAAAGATAGGGTGTAGGTAGTCCAATAAGGAGACATCGCAAAATTTTCGTATAAAGGTTCGTCTATAAAAAACTCCCATAAATCTACACCACCTCTTGAGATTCTAACCTCTAAGCCTTCAGGGTAGGAAGCATCTATAGACTTTGCTTCAAAAGACAAATAATTTCCAAATGCTCCCATTGTTAATTTGGGTAAAATCAAAAAATCATCGGCTTGGGCTGGGGTTTCAAACCACGATGTAGCGACTAAAATATGATCTCCAGTTCCTGTTGAGTCGTAATCTTCTGTTATTACAAATGCATCATCAATAAAATTAACCGAAGGGTCGTTGAAGGGTGTTGCACCGTCATTATCTACCATTTGCCATCCTGTTGGGAAGCCATTATTAAAGTCTTGATTCAATAATAAAGTTTGCCCGAAGCATTGAGCAGTGATAAATATTGCGATAAATAGATTTAAAAACTTCATATGATATATTGTTCTATAAAGCACAAAGTTAATGTAATTCTGTTTAATGACTGATTTTAACTTTAAATCTTTGGTTTAAAAATTTCAAATCCCCCAAGGATCAACTTCTTCTATTTTTGTAGTGTCCATGATACACTCAATAACAGTGCGTTCTCCTTGGTTAGGAGGATTGAAATCACCTCGATTTAGTTTGATGCTTTTATCTGCATAGACTTTTTTCATGTAATAGCCCCAAATAGGCAAACTTGTATTTGCGCCTTGTCCATATTTGGTAGATTTGAAATGTACTTTACTGTGATCACAACCTACCCAAACACCAGTTACTAAACTAGGGGTGTGACCTATAAACCAGCCGTCTGTATTACCTTGTGTAGTTCCAGTTTTTCCGGCCATAGTGCCATTGAAATAATAGTTGTTTTTGGAGTTTTTAAGTCGGCTACCTGTGCCTCCCCATTTGCCGTCAGCAGGCCTTTTAGCCCCAGTCACTCCCTTCATCATTTTCAAAACATCAAAAGCGACTTCTTTGCTCATGATTTCCTTGGTTTTTACATTCGATTCATAAAGAATTTTACCATTGGCATCTTCTATTCTTAGAATGGCAATTGGCTTATGGTATTTTCCTTGTGAAGAAAAAACAGTATGAGCAGCTGTCATATCAATTACAGATTGGTCACAAACTCCCAAACCTAGTGATGGGTATTCTTTTACAGAACTATTTTTCATTCCCATATTGGAAAGGTATTTCACCACTCTTGTGTTTTTACCTCCCATTTTATTGATGACATAAGCCGTTACTGGGTTGGAGGAGTTAGCCAATCCAAAAAACATTGGTGTCATTGTGCCGTCATAATCTTCTCCTGCAGGACACCATTGTTTACCGTTTTCTAATTCGATACAATACTCAATATATGGAATTTCTGTACATGGAGTAATCACACCTGCCTCTATTGCAGTGGCATATACAAATGGTTTAATGGTAGAACCCACTTGTCTTTGTGCTTGAGAAGCATAATCAAATTGAAAGAAAGAGAAATCTGGACCGCCTACATAAGCTTTGATAAAACCTGTTTTGGGGTCTAGAGATACTAAGCCAACTCTCAATACTTTGAGATGGTATTTGATGCTGTCCATAGGTGTCATTTCCACTTCTTTGGTATGTTTGGGTGAAGCCCAATCAAAAACAGTTAAAGTGGTTATTTTATTGAAGTTTTCTTCAATTTTACTATCTGTCCAGCCCAAACTTTTTAAATTTTTATATCTGTCAGACTTTTTCATTTCTGCCATTAAATAATCGCTGGCTTTTTTGGAACTCACATTATTATCGAAAGGATAATTTTTATTTTTCTCAATGTTTTTATCCAGTTCTTCTTGAAGTTGTTTGGAAAGGTGTTCGTTTACTGCCCATTCTGCATATTCTTGCATTTGAGCATCAAGTGTAGTATATATTTTTAAACCATCAGTGTATATGTTGTAAGGTTCTTCAAAGTTATTTTCTAAATTCTTTTCTTTGATAATTTTGATGGTTTCTTGTTTTACATATTCTCTAAAATAAGGCGCTAACCCTGTGGTATGCGTTTCAGGTTTAAAGTCAAGACCAATAGGTAAAACCCTTAAAGAATCGTATTGTTTTTCGGTCAAAAAATCATTTTTAAGCATTTGACTCAACACTACTTCTCTTCTTTTGAGTGTTGCGGTAGAATCTTTTACAGGGTTATAAATAGAAGGGTTTTTTGCCATTCCTACAAGCATTGCTGCTTCTTGAATTGCCAAGTCTTTGGGTAGTTTATTGAAATAGATGCGAGATGCAGAATGAATACCAACTGCGGTATTGAGAAAATCAAATTCGTTGAAATACATGGCCACAATTTCTTCCTTCGTATATCTTTTTTCCAGTTGCACAGCGATGACCCATTCAGCAAATTTCTGACGAATTCTACCAAATTTGTTTTTAGATGCTTTGTGAAACATCATTTTGGATAATTGTTGCGTTATGGTACTTCCTCCTCCTTTGTTTTGGAGTGTAACTGCTCCACTCACGGCTCTAGCCAATGCCCATCCGTCAACTCCTGAATGCTCAAAATAGCGTTCATCTTCAGTCGCAACCAAGGCATCCACTAGATAAGGCGAAAGTTCTTGGTAAGAAACCTTAATTCTGTTAGAAATATAATAGGTGCCTAAGATTTTACCATTGATGTCATAGACTGCGCTTGCTTCATCAGATTTGGGGTTTTCCAATTGTTTGATGGAAGGCAACTCATCTTCTGGAATGGACCATAACATTACATAAACGAAAATTAAGGGAACAAAAACCACTAACCAAGTACCCAATAAAACATATAATTTTTGTTTTTTACTGAGTTCTTGTCCCTTTGGTGCTTTTTTGCCAGAAGGCTTCGCAACACGTTTTTTAAGGTTTTTTAAGTTGGTTTTGGTCACGTGCAATAAATAATATCGAACAATAAATTTACTTAATCGGTTTTGCGTTTTTAATCGTAAGTCCTACATCTACAATTTCGTTGAGTTCTGTAGCTCTCATCCCTTGATTTAAAGTAATGGTATGTTTTCCTTGTTGAGGAAATCTAACATTTTTCATAAATAAAATATTATTTTCCACCATACTTCCAGAAACTTTTCCGTACCATTTTCCTGTTAAATCAGCCAAATCAACTGCTACAGTATCAAATGCCACAAAATCATTAGGCCCTTCCAGTTTCATAAAAACATATATATTGGACCATTCATAACTAGTGGTAGTTCTAAGGTTCAAATAGAAGTCAAATTTTTGAACAGTGTCATTAATGTCAAAATTGAAAGAGATATCGTTTGATGCACTCCAGACTTGAGTTTCTAATGTTTGATTTTCATCAAAATAAATATCCTTATCAGTGCAAGACATTAGAAATACCATACTGAAAAGCATGAAGATTAAAACTGACTTCCTTGATGTTAATTTGTTCATACAATTATTTTTCAAAAAGTAATTTTATTTAGTTTCATTAGGTGTTGAACCAGAACCATCATTACTATTTGGTTTTTTTCTACGTTTGTTATTTCTTTTTTTATTGTTAGGTTTTTTCTCAGCGTTTGAATGATCAGCAGCAGGTTTGTTTTCGCTTTGTGGCTTATTATGATTTTGTTGAGGTTTGTTGTTTTTGTTTCTAGATTTATTTCTATTGTTCTTTTTCTTTTTAAAACTTTGATCAAACCTAGTAAGATCGTCTTGCTCATCCAAATTAGAATATTCAAGTTCCACTTTTTCTTCCTCTTGTTGAACAAAATCAGAAATATTTTGAATTTTAGTTCCTTTTTTATTCATTTCCAACAATTCAAAAACTTTATCTACAGATAAGCAGACAATAGATGAATTTTTTTCTCCTCTTACCAAATACCACATCAATCTTTTGAAAACATCCGTTTTGATATGAACAGCAGTTCCATTGGCCATTTCGAGACTTTTTCTTGTGTCTGGGAATTGTTTTAAAGCTTCAGCATATTGATCTAATTCATAGTTCAAACAGCATTTTAACTTTCCACACTGACCCGCCAATTTTTGAGGATTCAAAGAAAGTTGTTGGTAACGAGCTGCTCCAGTAGATACCGATCTAAAATCTGTGAGCCAAGTAGCACAACACAATTCTCTACCGCAAGAACCAATTCCACCTAATCTACCTGCTTCTTGTCTAGAACCAATTTGACGCATTTCAATTTTAATCTTGAATTGCTCAGCCATTACTTTAATTAATTCTCTAAAATCTACTCTTTGGTCTGCAGTGTAGTAGAATGTTGCTTTATTTCCATCTCCTTGATATTCTACATCCCCCAATTTCATATTGAGTCCTAGTTTTACAATTAGTTCACGAGCTTCGTGCATGGTCTCGTATTCTTTGTCCCTTGCTGCTTTCCATTTTTCGAAGTCTTGATCTGTAGGTTTTCTGTATATTTTACGAAGTTCATGAGGTGCCACACGAATATTTTTTCGATTCATCTGATGTCTTACCAATTCCCCCGTTAGAGAAACTACTCCAACATCATGTCCTGGCGATGCATCTACTACAATGGTATCTCCTTTAAAAATTTGAAGATTCTTTTCATTTCTATAAAATCCTTTTCTTCCATTTTTGAAACTAACTTCAACCACATCAAATTCAGACCTTCCGGTAGGAATTTGAACATCTGCTAGCCAATCAAAAACAGACATTTTATCACAGCCACCGTTTCCGCAACTGCCGTTACTTTTGCACCCATTTGGTACACCACTACTATTATTACTACAACTAGAACATCCCATTGATTATATCTTTTTATAATCTTTATTTTATTATCACCTAAAAATAAAGAACGAAACAAAGTTATGTAAAAAATACAGATGAAAATCTAACTGTAAATAATAATTACCCACACTTATTTGAGTATTTCTGTTTTTATTAATTTTTAGTAATTTAAAGAAATGTTATTGTTAATGATGAAATCAATAAAATAATAAAATTAGTTGTAGTGTTGAAATCATGTTTTATATTTGTGAAGTAAAACAACTTACTCATTATTAAATATGAAGCAAACATTCAAAACATCAATAATAATTGCAACGACATTACTTTTTGCTTCTTGTGGAGGCTGGACAGATAAAAACAAAAAAGATTTTATGGAGTCTTGTGAAAACCTGAAATATGAAAAAGAACAATGTGATTGTTTATTAGAAAAATTAATGACAGAGTTTTCTACTTTTGATGACATGCAAAATGATCAAGAAAAAATGGCTGAGATATTAACTGATGGATCTTGTAATAAAGAAAAAGAAGATTAAATCCTTTTAATTGGTGTCCTTATCAATAGTATTAGGTCATTTAAACAAAAAACAAAAAAAGTAAGTTTCTTTTTTAAAGTTTTTTAAAATTAGTTGCACTATTATTTATACAAATTAAAAAAACTAATTATGAAAAAATTATTATTATCATTTGCAGTTGTTGCTGCATTAGGAATGACTTCTTGTGGAGGTGAAGATGCAAAAGAAACAGAATCAAAAGGAAGTGTAGATGTAAAAGAAACAGAATCAAATATTGAAGAGGAATATGACTCTGATGAATATGTAGATGAAATAGAAGATTTGACTGATTCAGAAGATGGTCATTCAGGAAGTGCAGATTGGGATAAAACATTGGATGACTATGAAGATTATGTAGATCAATATATTGTATTGTTAGAAAAAGCAATGAATGGTGATGCTAGTGCCATGAGTGAGTATCCTGCATTAATGCAAAAGGCTCAGGAACTTCAGGGTGATCTTGAAAATGTACAAAGTGAATTCTCTTCTTCTCAAGCATCGAGATTATTGAAAATTCAAAATAAATTAATGCAGGCAGCACAAGGTATGTAGTCCTTTTTTCTAAGATTTTAAAAAAAAATCTTTTTATATACAAAAAAAGACAAAAAATAAAAATAATTATTTTACATTTGTTGCCAATAAAAAAATTAATTAATTAAATATTTAATAAAATGAAAAAAGTATTATTATCATTAGCAGTTGTTGCTGCTTTAGGAATGACTTCTTGTGGAGGAGCTGACATGTGTGGATGTGTAACAGAAATG
>CAWUIK010000063.1:0-17957 GCA_963922585.1 uncultured Flavobacteriales bacterium
TGACAATACTAATTTTCAGGGCATGAATCTTTCAGTTGGCACAAATATGGTCTGATTGCACAAGAAGTAGAGCAAGTACTACCTGCTTTGGTAAAAGAACAAATTCATCCAGCTCAATATGATTCTTTAGGAAATCAAATTACACCTGAGTATCATTTCAAAGGAATGGATTATGAAGGATTAATTCCAATTTTATTGGGCGGTATCAAAGAACAACAAACCCTTATATCTTCTCAAGATTCTATCATTACCCATCTAAATGATAGATTGAGTTCTTTGGAAAATTGCTTGAGTGGTATTTTACCATTCTTATGTCAGTTGAGCAATTCTAGTATCGAACAAAATGACGAGGAGGCTCAAAATGCAATCGTGAAAGAACTCAAAGTAGTACTGGATGATGCTCAAAACATTGTTTTAGGGCAAAACGTTCCTAATCCTTTTGCTGAGCAAACGGTAATTGAGTATTTTATACCAGAGGCTGTTCAAAAAGCACAAATCATCTTTTACAATCTACAAGGACAAATTATCCAATCTGTTGAAATTAATGAAATGGGTAAAGGTCGTTTGAATGTTTATGGAAATGACTTGAGTTCTGGAACTTATACTTACACTTTGGTTGCAGATGGCCAAGTCATCGCAACTAAGAAAATGGTGAAAACGCACTAAGTTTTACTAATTTCAAATGGAAAAATAAAAACCCCTCTCAAATTTTAAATTAGAGAGGGGTTTTGTATGAATATTTTTTTTAAAAGGACATTGGATTTACTTCTGACCCAAATAAATCGTAGCAATACCTCCTGAAACCTCTTTTTTATCTAAATCTGAATAACCTACTTTTTGTAAAATGTCCAAGAAACTTTGTCCTTCAGGAAATGCAGCCACAGATTCTGGTAAATAAGCGTATGCTGAACTGTCTTTAGAGATACTCTTACCTACTTTTGGGATGATGTATTTTGAGTAGAAGTTATAACTTTGTTTAACTGGAAATTTTTTTGGTTTGGAAAACTCTAAAACTGCCACAATTCCTCCTGGACGAAGTACACGAAGCATTTCGCTCAATCCTTTTTCTAAATTTTCGAAGTTTCTCACACCAAAACCAACAGTTATGGCATCAAAAGAATTGTCTTCGAAAGGTAAATTTTCGGAATCTCCATATTGTAAAGTAATGATTTTGTCATATCCTTTCTTAATCATTTTCTCTTTACCTTTTTCCAACATTCCGTTAGAAATATCTACACCAGTTACTGCCTTTGGTTTTATCTTTAAAGATTCAATAGCAAAATCTCCAGTTCCTGTAGCAATATCCAAAATGTCTTTTGGTTCTTTTTTAGAAATTAACTTAATAGCCTTTTTCCTCCATAATTTATCTATACCTAATGATAACAAATGATTTAAAAAATCATATTTTCCAGATATATTGTCGAACATGTCAGCAACTTGTTCTTTTTTTCCTTTTTCGGAATCTTTATAAGGTTTTACTTCTTCAGCCATAATGCAAAGATATAGATACTTTTTTTAAGATTTAGCCACACTGCTTATCAAAATTATACATTTACAACAATTCCAATTCAAAATAGTTTTTTGAACTAGTGAATATTTGTTTCTCAATTAAAAATTGGCACAAAAAAACTCATCTAAAATTTAGATGAGTTTTTCAAGTTTAAAGTATGTGAAAAATATTAAATAGTTTTAACATTTACTGCGTTCAATCCTTTTTTACCTTCTTTTAATTCAAATTCTACTGAATCTCCTTCACGAATTTCATCAACTAAACCTGATGCGTGTACGAAATACTCTGTTTTTGAATCGTCTTCACTGATAAAACCAAATCCTTTAGTTTCATTGAAGAACTTTACTGTTCCTTTGTTCATTATTGTAATTTATTTTAATATATCACAAATGTAAACTAATACTTTGAGATAAATTGTAAAATCTTATTTTATTTTTGGAATAATAAATAATAAATCAAATAATTACACTATACAATAGAACACAACCAACTATCCAACAAGACATTAACACATAAATATTCAATAGTTAAAAAATGCTAACTTAAAGAGATAATATACCAATTTACTCACTTATAGACTCAATTTCAAAAATAAGAGGTGTATAGGGAGGGACTAAACCTTGTTTTACAACTCCTTCGCTGAAACCCAAAAAAGAAGGAATGAGTGCTTTTGTTTTTTGACCATAACACAATTTGAGTAAAACGATTTTCATACCTTCGATGTTCTGTCCTTTTGTCCCTACTTTGAATTCATCTTCTTGATCGTTCAAACCCGTATTATCATAAAAGACTTTTCCATTGGGATAATAACCTTTGTATTTTACTTTGACCAAATCACCTCTTCTAACTTTCTTAAGGCAAGTTGTGTCTTCTATGGTCATGAAAATTCCATTTACATTTTTAACAACTTCATTGTTGGCTTCCCAAGTGTCAATAATTTCTTGCATAACACTGAATTCTTTAGATTCTAGTTCAGCAATTTCTTTTTCTTTTCGTTTTTTGTATGCTTTGGGTGTTTCTACTTTTAGCAATCTTAATACAATCTTTACTTCCTCCTCTGGCTCTAAAAATTCGGGAAGTTCTTTATTTAAATAATTTTCAAAAAATAATTGACTCGAAATATAAAATGAAACACTGTCTCCTTCAATCAATTGCGCAAATCCTTCTTCAATACCTCCTTTTACATTAGGTTTTCCCAATACAATAAGATTAGTACCATCATAAGATGTAGATCTGGAATCATAAAAAACTGAGTCATCAATCGTTTTGTACTGCAAATAAACCGTTAGATAGTCTCCAATTTTGGGAATAATACCTTCATCTACAATATCATGATATTGGTACTTAAGATTGTTTTGGGTATAGTAAAATTCAGGTGTTCTATCTTCACAGGATACAAATAAAAAAATTAAAAATAAGTAAATTATTTTATTAAACATCTTTCACTGCAATAAGTTCAATATCATATAAAACAGACGATAAAGGCGGAATTTTATCATTGTCTCCCAATAAACCATGAGCCAAATAATAAGGTAAAATAATAAAAGCTTTATCGCCTTCTTTTAAATAGGTAATTGCTTCATGAAGTCCAGATTCGACATTGTCCATTTCTACCAAAAAATCTACAGGTTCATTTCCAGAGGTATAACACAATGTGGTATCTGCATCAAGTAATCGAATTTCAAAATTTACGAAAGCCACTTTTCCAGGTTCTGCATATTTTCCGGTACCTTGCTCATAAATATAATATCTCACACCAGTTCCAGTGGTTATTGCAGACCAGTTGTTTCTCTTTACAAATTGATCAATTTTGAAAGACTCGTCTTTAGCAAAATTTTGACTCATTATGATACTTTCTTCGGTTGTAATTGAAGGAATTTCAGGTTCAGATACAATAGTTTCAGGGCGTTCCTCTTTGCATGAAGAAAAAAGTAATAAAAAACTAAAAGTATATAGTACTGTTTTATTGTATTTCATTCCAAAAATCATAAATCACTTTTTCAAATTTTTCAATAGTTTTTTCCATCGTTTCGAAACTCACTCCACCTGCAGCATTTCTATGTCCACCACCTGAAAAGTGTTTGCCACTAAATTCATTCACAGGAATTGTTCCTTTACTTCTGAAAGACATTTTTACTTTGTTATCATCCTCTTTGATAAAAGCAGCCATCTGTACTCCTTCCACACTCAAAGCATAATTTACCAAACCTTCAGTGCTTCCTTTTTTGTTATCCATTTTTTGTAATTCCTCTTTGGTCAAATATATAACTGCTACAGGAATATTTGGTAACACTTTTAATTTATTACAGAGACTGTATCCCAACATTTGCAATCTATTGAGTGAGTTAACGTCAAACAAATTTTCATGAATTAAATTATGTTGAAGACCTAGTTTTAATAGGTTTGCTGCTATTTCGTGTGTTCGAGCATCAACAGAAGAAAACCTAAAAGAGCCACTATCAGTAACTAAACCACAATAAATGCCTTCTCCGATTGTAATATTTATCATCGGCTCATCGCCCATACCAACAATAAATTCATATATCAACTGAGCAGTACTACACACGTTGGTGTCTGACATATGCCAATTTGCAAAATCTTTAGGATCCAAATGATGATCTATCATTACTTTATAAGCGTTGGAATGGGCAACCGCTTCTCCCATATCACCCATTCTTGTCAAATCATTATAATCCAGTGAAAAAGTAAGATCAGAGTTCTTTATTAAATTTTCGCATTTAGAAGTTTCAGAATCAAAAGTTAGAATTTCGTTGGCATCCTTTAACCACATCAAAAAAGCCGGAGGGGCATCAGGAAGTATCACACAAACTTCTTTACCTATATTTTTAAGGTAATGATAAAGCGCCAAACTAGAGCCCACAGCATCTCCATCTGGAGATTGGTGACTTGTAATTACAATTTGTTGCGCTTTGTTTATTTGTGCCTTGATGATTTGAAAATCCATTTTTTATTTTTTTGTAAAAGTACAAAAGATTATAGTTATATACTAAAAGACAAAAAACTTAAAGATTTTATGAAGAAAAATTTGAATAGATATATCAAAAAAAAAGAGGTTTTCAAATAATAGAAAACCTCTTCATTAATACAATCATCTAAAAGAATTATTTCTTTTTATATTTCTTTTTTAGTTTGTCGATTTTTTCATTGTTTTTTTGTGTAGCCACATCCAACTTAGAATACTCAGTATTGATTTTATCTTGTTCTAGTTTCGCTTCTTCTGGAGTCAATTTTCCTTTATCCAACTTTTTATTCAACTTATCTTGATCTTTATCAATCTTCTTTCTATTCTCGTCTATTTTGGATTGAGCACTCACCAACTTATCCATAGATTTGTTGAATTTTTCTAATTCTGCTTTTTCTTTAGCAGCATCTTTAGCTGCTTTCTCAGCATCTTTAGCTGCTTTTTCCTCTTCTTTTGCTTTTTCTTCTGCTTCTTTTTCAGATTTTGCAGCATCTTTTGCTTCGTCCTTTGCTTTATCTTCTAATTCTTTTGCTTTGTCAGCGGCTTCTTTAGCTTCTTTTTCTTTATCTTTTGCCTCATCTTTTGCGTCCTTTTCAGCTTTTGAAGCCTCTTTTTCTGCTTTTTTCTTCATTTCTTCGGCTTCTTGTGCTGCTTTTTCTTTAGCCATTTGAGCTTCATACTCTTTTAATTTTTGAGCTTGGGCTTCTTTATTTTCAGCTGATTCCTGAGATGTTTTTTCTGCATTGGCTTTAGCTTCTTCTGCTTTTTTATTGGCCTCCGCCTTTAGTTCTTCGGCAGATTTCTTGTTTTCATCAGCAGTTTTTTGAGCTTCCTCTTTTTTAGCTGTAGCATCTTTTTGTGCTTGTTCAGAAGCCTCTTTATTTTTAATGCTTTCCTCAGTTTCTTTCTTTAATTCTTCTGCTTTTTGAGTTGCATCTTCTGTTTTAGAATTTAGATTTTCAACTTTAGCCTCAGACTTATCAATAATTTTCCCAATATTATTGTCAATTTTGATAATAGAAACAGCATCCATTCCTTCCACAAACTTTTGTAATTTTACTTCGTAAGAAGAATTGTTCTTAAGGACTGCTCCACTTAACGTTACTGTTTGCATATCCTTCATAGTTGTAGTAATATCAACTACTTCACTTTTATATTCTGCAATTTTAATATTAGCGTTTCCTTTCATATCAGAAACTCCTGTGCCTAAAGTTTTACCTTGTGAGGTAACAGTAACTGTAGCTCCTACAACGCCTTGTCCATTTTGAGTAACATTCACTTTAATTGAAATTGCTTCTACATTTACAACTTCTGTATTTATTTCTTTAGCAATATTATTAGCAGATAAAGTAAGTGACCCACTAATGATTAATGCAACTAAAACAGTAATTTTTTTCATAATATATTTAATTCTTATTTATTTTCAAATTTACACTAAAACTTTGCCATTTTTATATTTTATTTAAAAAAATATTATTAGACCTAATTAATAAGCACCATTTCGCTTTCTCAAAAACCACTCAATAGAAAGTAAAGCTAACAGTAAAAATAATATCCACTTCCATTTGATGACGTCTGTTAATTCTTTGTTGACATAACTTATAGAGGCAACATTATTGTTGTTTTCGATATCATTAACAATTCCTTGAAAGTCATCTTTAAAATACATTTTCCCTCCTGATTTCTCAGATAAATTGAATAACAAAGAAAAATCTGAAACTGTATTTAAAAATTCAATTTTGAGTTCTTTTACTACAAAATCACCTTTTACTTCATATTTTTTACCATCATAAACTGTTTTGGCTATATATGAATAATTACCTGGAGTAAAAGAACCAGCGTCAAGTCTGTAAGCAGATCCGGCTTTTGAAAATGCTTTTTGAGGAACACTGAGTCCTTCTTCATTAGTAATATCTAGGGTTACATCAACATCATTGACCAATTCAAATATATCATTATACAATTCAGCTTGAATGATAACATTTTCGTTTTCTAAAAATTCACCAGAACAATTTACTCTAAACTTATTTTTATCTTCTTTTACTGAAAGATACTGCACCATTTTAGAAATCAAATCATCAAATGCCTGATTATTATCATTTTTGATGAAGTCTTGAAATTTCCATCTCCAGATTCCTTCCCCCAATATAAACCCATTTTTTTGTCCATCTTTATCATTAAAAGCAATTAATGGGAATTGAGTTTGAGTATTTCCTATCTTTTGATACATATAGACTTGAGCACCTGTTGCCAATTTGTAGTCTCCTGCAAATGGAATTTGCATTGGAGGCAATTGAGGAATTAAATTTACTTGAAGATCTGAGGTTGTAAAACTTTTGAAAGCATTATTCAAAACTGGTTTCGCATCAGTAATTCCCTTGGGGGCAATTATTGACAATCCAGTTTTCAATTGGTTAAAAGTAGAAAATTGATTTTTAGCGCCCAATACGAACAAAGTAGCTTGTTTTGAATTTTCTATATCTTTCAGTAATTTTGATTCACTTCCATTTACAGAAGGTATTTGATGTAAAATAACTAAATTGTATTCTTCAATTTTTCCTTTATAGTCATCAATACTAATAACATCTACTTTATAATTGATATTTTTCTCTATGGACAATTTCATTGCTCCAATATCAGGATGTGGAGCGGCATAAACCAACAAGATTTGTTGTTTGTTGTCCAAAATATCAATAAATATTTCTGTCTTATTATTGACTAAAGTAAATTCATCTTCCAATTCATTTACAACAACTTCATATTTGTGTTTTCCGGATTTAGTTGCTTCTATTTTAAATGGGATGGTCAAAACATCATTATCTGAGGTAAATGAAATTTCCTGAGAAGCAATTATTTTATCGTCTTTCACAACAGAGACATTAGTTATTTTTCCTTTAAAAAAAGAACTATTTATTACTACTTCTAGAGGAAAATCATTTCCTAAATATGCAATTTTATTGTGGGCAACATTTGCTATGGCTACATCCTTTTTTTGATTTGTATCTCCCAAAGCAATTGTGTAAATAGATGCATTTTTGATATTAGAAGAACTATACAGTGGATTATGACCTTTATTATATACTCCATCGCTAGCAATGATAACTGCACCTAAATTTCTACCATAATATTTAGCATACAAATCTTCAAAAAGTTGGCTTATGTCTGTTTGTCGTTCGCTAAAACTAAATGATAATTGATCTGAAAGCTGCTCTCCAAACGAAATGGTTTTGACCTCATATTTTTCAGAAAGTGCACTTATAAGCTGATTCATTTTTTGAGGATAATCATTTTTATAGAAAAGACTATCCTTATTCAAAACAACACTTTGTGTATTGTCTTGTGCAATTACGACAATTGGTTTTTCAATTTTTTGAATTTCGCTTTGTACAAGTGGTTCAAGCAATAAAATAGCCAATAATGTAACTACAGAAAACCTCAATATTGCCATCAAATACAATATTGGATTGGAAATTTCAGAAAACAACTTTTCTCTACGGTAAAAAATAACGCTATAAATAACACCAATTAAAACACACAGTATTACCATCCATGAAGGATAAACAAAAGTTAAATTCATAATAATTAGGGGCTAGCCCTATTTTCTGTTAAAAAAATTAGCACATCATTCCACCACAGACACTAATCACTTGTCCATTGATGTAAGCTCCTAAATCAGAAGCTAAAAACAAAGCAGTATTTGCAACATCTTCGGTTGTTCCCGCTCTTTTTAATGGAATGTCTTCCAACCATTGGTTCACTACTTTTTCATCCAATGCGCCAGTCATTTCAGTAGCAATAAAACCAGGTGCAATGGCATTACTTCTGATATTTCTACTTCCTAGTTCTTGTGCAACAGATTTAGTAAAACCAATAATTCCAGCTTTTGAAGCAGCATAATTACTTTGTCCAGCATTTCCTTCAACACCTACAACTGAAGACATATTAATAATAACTCCATTTCTATTTTTAAGGAAGGTTTTCAAAACCGCTTTGGTCATATTGAATACAGACTTGAGGTTGATATTAATGACATCATCCCAATTTTCTTCACTCATTCTCATCAACAATCCGTCTTTGGTAATACCAGCATTGTTTACAATAATATCAATGTTTCCAAAGTCTGATATGACTTGTTCTACTAATTTTTCTGTACTTGCTAAATCCCCAGCATTAGACTGATACCCTTTAGCTTTTACTCCTAACTGAGCCAATTCTTTTTCTACTTCTTCTGCAGCAGCACTGCTAGAAACATAAGTAAAAGCAATATCAGCACCTTCTTTTGCAAATTTCATTGCTATTCCTTTACCAATTCCACGAGTTGCGCCCGTAATAATTGCTACTTTATCCTTCAATAATGTCATTTTACCACTAATTAATTAAAATTTATAAACTGTTTTAAAATTAAATTTACATTTGTAATAGAAACCAAAGATAAAAACATAATGAAGAAATTACTTTTAATTCTAGCACTATTTTCAACAAGCATATCATTTTTTTCTCAAAATTGGCTAGATGTAGGTATTAAAGGTGGTTGGGGACCAACCTTTCTTTTTAACCAAAACATCTTTGATGACGGAAGTTACAATCATCAAATAACTACTAGAGGTACTTTCGGAGCAAAATTAGGATTCAATTTTAATCCCAATCATGAAATTACTTTCGATTTTATGGTGGGTGGATTAAGTCAAGACTTTAAATTTAATGTTTCAGATTCATTAACTATAGGAACTAAAGAATTTGGTTCCAACATAAAATATAATTCATATGATTTTCTTTTGATGTATCGTAACAATAATGAAGGAAAGTATTTTGAGATAGGTCCAATTATTTCGAATTTGAGAAGTGTAAGCAAGTCTGTAGAAGGTTTTTCTGACAATAATTTTGATATCACTAAAGTAAATAAAATTCAATCAGGAATTGCTCTTGGTTTTGGTGCTTATTTTTTAGGCACAGACAACTTTGGAATCACTGGAGGTGTTAGAATTTCATATATGGCAAGTGATTTAATTAATGAAGCTGGTAAATCTAACAACTACCCAACAGGTAAAGTTTATGAGACTTACAAAGCTACTCACCCTCTTTTGGTACAATTAGTTTTTGAAGCGAATTTAGATTTTGCTTATTTGGCAAAAGCAAATTGTGGAAGAAGAAAAATCTTAATGTTTTAATTCATTAAAGACTGCACCTATAAACAAATGCTGGAGGGATATTAGCTGGAGTGAAATCTATTTTGACTTCTTTAAAATTTTCTTCTAATAATTTTTTAGCATTTAGCGAATATTGAAACTGAATGTAAAAACCGTCTTGATTAAGATGATTTACTGCTGCTTGAATAATTTTTACTTTAGAATCTTCTGGGATTACAGCCAAAGGAAGAGAAGAAACAATAAAGTCTGCTTTTGACAATCCGAAAGATGCAAGCACTTCAGGAATATTTTCAGCGCTTTCATTTAGCAAAATTAGACGAACATCCGTAATTTCTTTCTTAATGTGCTCGTAGAAATTTTCATTGAGTTCGAAACTAAAAAGTTTAGCGTCTGGTAACATCTTATTCAAAATTCCTTTGGTAAATACACCATTACCAGGACCCAGTTCAATAATAACTTTTGCATTATTGAAGTCAATTGGTTTTAACATTTTTCTCATCAAAAAACGTGAGCTTGGAGCAATTGCACCAACTTGTTTTTTTTCTTTGAAAAACTCTTTTACAAAACTAGATTTTTTACCCAAAGTCTTTAATTCTAATTTGACAAATGTAGAAATACATATTTATTATGATATTATCTTTTGACTAAAAGTTTTGCACAATACTTGCACAATGGTGTCAATTATACACTAATTATGTTCTATATTTGTAATAATTTATTCCTATAAAAATGAAAAAAAATATTTACTACTTATTAATTTCCTTAATTATATTGCCTTCGATAGCTGTTTTTTCTCAAGATAAAAAATTAGCTACTTCTCTTTTTGCTGTAGGAAATTTCGAAGATGCTATCATAGAATATGAAACCTTATTGGAAGAAGATCCAGAAAGTATTGAATATAATTATAACATTGCTGTTTGCTATTTAAATACAAATATCGATAAATCTAAAGCAATTCCACACTTAGAAAAATTAGTTGAAAACCCCAAAATCACTCCCGATGCTTATTATTTATTAGGAAGAGCTTATCATTTTGGATATCAATTCGACAAAGCAATTGAAATGTTCAATAAGTTTATTGCTACTGAAAAAGGTAGTGAAATCAACAGGGCAAGTGTGGACGCACAAATAGATTATTGTCAAAATGCAAAAGAATTAATGAAATTTCCAGTAAAAGTTCGTTTTCATAACTTAGGAGTTGGAGTCAACTCAATTTATGACGATTACTATCCTTTTATTCCTGTAGATGAAAAATTTGTGATATTCAATTCCAACCGTGAAGACAGAGCAGTCGAACCGCAAGAAAATGGTGCTTATTTGCCAAACATCTACATTTCCTATGAAAAAGATGGCGCATTTCAAGAAGCACAAAAACTTCCAGGATTAGTTAACACTTCAGAGGGAAAACAAGAAATCGTTGGATTGAATTCATCAGGATCAAAAGCAGTATTATATTTTGAGGATTACAATATGTATGGGAACATCTACGAAAGTGGCATTGAAGAAAAAGGAATCAAAGAACCTGTTTTACTTCCTGAAGTGATTAATTCCAAAAGCGTAGAAATAGCTGGGTGTTTTTCTGAAGAAAATGAGAAATTCTTTTTTGCAAGCGATAGACCTGGAGGGTATGGAGGAGTTGACTTATACGTTTGTCAAAGATTACCCAACGGAAATTGGAGTATGGCTCAAAATCTTGGTCCAAACATCAATACACAAGATGATGAAGATTTTCCAAATATTTCTCCTGATGGAAAGTATTTATTTTTCTCTTCAAAAGGTCACGCAAGTATGGGGGGGTATGATATTTTCAAAGCAAAATGGGACGAAAGCAAAAGAAAATTTTCAAGTGTTCAAAATATGGGATACCCAATCAATACACCTGAAGACAATATGAATTTTAGAATGTCGGAAACTGGAAAATATGGCTATGTATCGGCAGTTAGAAAAGGAGGGTTAGGTGGTCTAGACATTTATAGAGTAGATTTTGAAGAAGTAGAGCCTAAATATACTGTTATTTCGGGTTCTATTACAAACAAAGATAACATCGAGTTTGAAGATATTTTCATACAGGTTTCTGATGCTGAAACAGATGAAATCTATGGGGATTATTTACCGAATCCTAAAACCAATAGATATGTTATCATTCTACCTCCTGGTAATTACAACTTATACATAGGAGCCATTGGTTATGAGGAAATTATGGAAGAAGTTGAAATTTATGACAAGTCTTCTTTCAGATCGTTTATCGATAAAGATTACATAATGATTCCAAACAAAGAATAATGTCATTTACTGTAATTATTGTAATTCTCACCGTCATTGTTTCCTACTTGTGTTTTAATGACAGCCAATTAAGTTACAAATTGACGCTTTCTCCTTATGCTGTAAAACATCAAAATAAATGGTGGCAATTGTTCACGCATGGTTTTGTTCATGCAGATTATGGACATCTTGCAATGAACATGTTTACGCTTTACTTTTTGGGTACATCTGTAGAAGCCATGATGAAATTTCATTTTGCTGAAAAGGGACTTTTTTACTATATTCTAATGTATGCTGGTGGATTAGTTTTCGCTTCATTACCTTCTTTGATTAAACATAAAGATAACCCTAATTACTTCGCTGTTGGAGCGTCTGGAGCTGTAAGTTCAGTAGTTTTTGCTTTTATTTTATTCAGACCCGTAGATATGTTGCTGATTTATGGTATTATTCCAATACCTGGAATTGTACTTGGAATTTTGTATGTCGCATTCGAAACTTATGCTGCGAAAAATAGACAAACCAACATTGCACATGATGCCCATCTTGCTGGCGCTGCATTTGGCGTGGTTTTTCTAATTCTTTTAGACATTGATATCTTTCTTAGTTTTATCAATCAAATTAAAGTAGCGATTACTGGGTAATTTTAAATCTAAAAAATAACATTACCTTTTTGCCTTATTGAATGTCTTAGCAGCAGGTTTTCTTCTGTCATTAGCATGTTGCCCAGGTCTTCTGAAATTCTTTTTCTTGTCAATGTTTTTAGCAGGTTCATTAGTCGGTTCAAAACCAACAATAGTTTTTGCATTCATTGATTCTCCCAATAATTTTTCGATACCTCTCAAATATGGCATTTCATCTATATCAACAAGTGAAACTGCTTCTCCACTTGCTCCTGCTCTACCTGTTCTTCCGATTCTGTGAACATAATCTTCAGGGACATTAGGCAATTCAAAATTCATTACATGAGGCAAAAGTGGAATATCCAACCCTCTTGCTGCAATATCTGTTGCTACTAATATTTTGATCTTACCATTCTTGAAATCTTCAAGCGATTTAGTTCTATGATTTTGACTTTTATTACCATGAATTGCTGAAGATTTAATACCTGCTTTCTCTAATTTTTCACAAAGTTTATTAGCTCCATGTTTGGTTCTAGTAAAAATCAATGCTTGTGACCAGTTTTCATCTTGAATCATTTTGATGGTAACTGCAGTTTTCAGTCCTTTATCAACTCTATAAACTGTTTGGTTAACCTTTTCGGCAGTAGTATTTTCTGGAGTTGCCTCTACCATTACTGGATTAGACAAAATTCCATTCGCCAATTCTTTAATCTCTTTTGAAAAAGTCGCAGAAAACAATAAATTTTGTCTTTTGGCAGGAATCAAATCCATGATACGTTTGATATCTCTTGCAAATCCCATGTCTAGCATCCTATCTGCTTCGTCCAAAACTAAAATCGAAATTTGCTTCAAAGAAAGTTCTCCTTGATTGTGCAAATCCAACAATCTTCCTGGTGTAGCGATTAAAATATCGATACCATTTCTCAATGCTCTAATTTGAGGATTTTGATTTACACCTCCGAAAATGACAGTAGTTCTAATATCCAAATGCTTACTATATTCTTTGGCATTATCTTCAATTTGAGCAGCCAACTCTCTTGTTGGTGTCAACACTAAAGTTTTTATGGCTCGTTTTTTCTGAGGTGGATTTTGCGACAATATCTGTAATATCGGTAGAATAAATCCAGCTGTTTTACCAGTTCCAGTTTGCGCTGATGCTAAAACATCATTACCTTTTAAAATTTCTGGAATTGCTTTTGTTTGTATAGGTGAAGGTGTAGTGTATCCTTTTTCACTGATAGCTTTCAGCAGGGCATCGGAAAGCCCTAAATTTTGAAATGACATATAAATTGTTTAGTGAAATGACAATTTAATATCTTATGTCATTCCTTAATTGACTGCAAAGATAGATTTAATTATTTGATTTATAGACTTTTTATTTTTGTTATTATAAATCATCTCTTTAAATTATAGAAAATAGCACTTAAAAAAGTACGCTTTTAATGTTCAAATAGTAATAATTAAATTATTATTACTCTTGGCATTTCTCACAAATTCCTTTTACCTGTATTTCTAAGTTTTCGATGGTGTAATTGGTAAAATGAAAATCTGGCAAAGTAGGTACATCCAAACAATATACTTCACTACATTTTTTACAATGAAAATGTATGTGTTCATGCTGATGATCATGCTCTTTATGACCACACTTTTCTTCACACATTGCATATTTTTTTATGTCGCCTGGCATTACGATCTCATGAATCAAACCATTTTCTTGAAATGATTTTAAGGTTCTATACAATGTAATTCTATCAAATGAACCTAATTTTTCTTCAATTTGAGACAAAGACATTGCATTTTCAAAAGAATTAAAAACACGTAAAACGTCAATTCTAAAGGGAGTGACACGAATATTTTTATTTTTAAGTAAATTTTCCACGTTTATTTATTGCAACATTGTTGCATAATTATATATCTTTGCAACATTATTGCAAATATAATGAAAGAAATAATATTATTCATCTTTTTTACAGTACTTTATTTGATTTCTATTTCACAAAATGAAATTGTAGGTAAAGTAGTTCAAAAATCCAATAAAAAACCTGTGGCAGAAGCCTATGTTTTTAACTTATCACAACAACAGATAATTACTACGAATCAAGATGGGCTTTTCAAAACTATTTCCGTTGGTAAAAAACTACAATTTCAAATTTCAGCAAAAAATTATAATACCGAAATTTTTGAAATCAATGAATATCAATCTGGAGATACTTTAATTTTTGAAATAGAAGAAGGTCATATTCAATTAGATGAGGTATTGATTTCAGTAGGATCAAGTACTTTGCAAAAAAATGCAATTGTAAACGTTAGTAAAAGAAGTATTGATGATCTCAATGTTATTTCAAGTGGTACTTTGGGAGAAATGCTCGAAAACATTCCTGGAGTTTCACAGACTACAATGGGCTTTGGAATTTCAAAACCAAGCATTCGAGGACTTTCTGGCTCTAGAATTGTAACCTATCTCAATGGGTTAAGAATTGAAAACCAACAATGGGGTGAAGATCACGGAATGGCAGTAACGGAATTAGGAATTGGCTCGGTTGAGGTTATCAAGGGACCTGCCTCTTTATTGTACGGTGCAGATGCGCTAGGTGGTGTAATGTATTTTAACGATGAAAACTATGCTCCATCATACCAAACTGAAGTTTCTTCCATTTCTAGATTTGAAACGAATACGATGGGTTATACTCAAAGAATGTCAATTAAAACTAGCGGTAAATTATTACGATTCAACATATATGGTGGCATCAGAAATCATGCAGATTATCAAATGGGAAATGGGTTGTATGCTTTAAACTCTAGGTTTAAAGAGCAAAGTCTAAAAACTTCTGTGGGATTTACCCAGAACAAATGGGTGGTTAATTTGAGATACCAATACAATCAAAGTAGAGTTGGAATTCCCGGTCACACACACGATTCAATTGTTTTTCCAGAGATGTTTATGAGAGAAACACAAGCAAGAAACAAAACTGTTCCAGCGCAGATTACGAATAATCATTTTGCACTTTTAGAAAATAAATTTTACCTCAACAAAAATACCATTCAAGCAAACATAGGCTTTACTTCCAATCATCTTCAAGAACACGAAGATAAAATCACCATTTCTGATATCGATTTAAAATTGAGAAATGTATTTTACAACATCAACTCAAATTATGAATTTAATGCTACAAGTAATTTAATCTTTGGTTCTCAAGGTATGCATCAAAATAATGTGAATAGACCTTTCGCTCCAGAAATTATTCTTCCAGACCTTACATCTACAGATTTTGGAATGTATTCTTTATACACCAAAAGATTCGAAAAACTTGTATTACAAGGAGGACTGAGATATGACTGGAGAGTTCTGAATGTTCCACTTCAAGAGGAAATAGATACTGTTTTTAACGAAACCTATCAAGGGTTGAATTACTCTGTTGGAGTAAGATATCATTTGAAAAAACATGATTTTAGATTTAATGTTTCATCAGGAACAAGAGCTCCGAATGCTTCTGAATTACTTTCCAATGGTGTACATCACGGAAGTGTTCGTTATGAAATTGGTGACAGAAGTTTGGCTGTAGAAAAATCCCTGCAATTGGATTTTGCATACACTTTAAAATTAGAGCATTTAGAAATAATTGTAAATCCATTTTATACCCATTTGAATGACTTTAAATATTTAGAAAATCAAAATCAATTCTTAAACGAATTTATGCTTTTTGAATACAAAGACGCTCCAGAAGCAACCATTTATGGAGGTGAACTAGCATTACATTATCATCCACATTTTGCGCACAACCTTCATATAGAAAGTAACCTTGCTTATGTTAGAGCTTATATTGACGAAAATAACAATCTGCCTTTTATACCACAGAATAATATCAACACTCAGGTGAAATATGATTTAATAAAAGATAAAAACAGTAATAATCTATCACTTGCTGTACAACATATTTATTACGCAGACCAAATTCATTTTGGTGCAAACGAAACTCAAACTAATAGATATCAAATTTTTAATTTTGGTTTTCAATACCATAAATCAACAAAAGTTCCTTTTACTTTAGGAATGGGAGTAAGAAACTTATTGAATGAAACTTATTTCAATCATGTTTCTTATATCAAGAATTTTGGAATCTTCAATCCTGGAAGGAATTTTTATATCAGTCTTAAATTACAAATTATTAATAATCAAAACAAATAAAACATGAAAAAACAAGTATTACTATTAACAGCTGCATTTGCTTTATCTTTTGCATCTTGCAACAAAGAAGAGTGTCACGAATGTCATTACGATAAAAATGGAGCAGAAGTTGAATTGGGAGAAAAATGTGGTGACGAATTAGAATCACTTGAGGCAAGTGGATATACGGATGCTGATGGAAACAAATATGATGTTCACTGTCACGACCATTAGTACTCTTCTCCCTTAATTACCAAAGCATGGTTAAAAAGTATTTCTTTTGTCCATGCTTTTTTTGGGTTTAAAAAGTAAGTTTGTAATGTATTATTTTTCTCATCAAATCTAGACCAAAATGTCATACGGTATTGCAACATTATCCATTATTCCATGTAGAGCAGAGCCTTCGGGTAAAACTGAAATTATTTCACAATTGTTGTTTGGAGAGCACTACGAAGTATTAGAAGAACAAGAAAAATGGGTAAAAATTAGAAATGCCTACGACCAATATGAGGGTTGGATTTGCCGAAAACAATTTACAGAAATCAACAATAAAGAATATGATGAGTTATCCCTCAATGAATTTCCACTATGCGGAAGTTTGATAGGCAACATCAATTACAAAGGTGAAAATAGAAATATAACATTAGGCGCTACCCTTCCCTATTTACATCAAAGTAAAATCACAATTAGAGATGAAAAAGTTCCTTTCGAAGGTTTGCCCAATACCAAACACACAAGCAAAATTTTAGATTACGCCATGATGTACCTCAACACGCCTTATTTGTGGGGAGGCAGATCACCTTTCGGTATAGATTGTTCAGGTTTTTCTCAAATTGTTTTCAAACTTTGTGGCATTCAATTACCTAGAGATGCTTATCAACAAGCAGAACATGGCTTTGATGTGCCCTTTGTAGAAACTTCAGAAACTGGAGATTTGGCATTTTTCGACAATGAAGAAGGCAAAATAACTCATGTGGGCATCATTACGGAACCTGGTAAAATCATTCATGCATCTGGCAGAGTGAAAATTGATTTGCTAGACAGCCAAGGAATTTTTGATGAAGCATTGAAACAATATACACATCGGTTGAGATTGATTAGGAGGATTGTTTAGATCCCTATAATTCAAATGCTTTATTTTCCAATTATTAACTTTAGTGATATTTTTTTCTCGCAATCGCGCAAGGGCGAGAATAAATAATAAGAGATTTGAATCTCCCTCGACCAAGTATTTTTAAATTTTTCTAGGCATAAAAAAAGCCGACTCATT
>CAWUIK010000064.1:0-17657 GCA_963922585.1 uncultured Flavobacteriales bacterium
TTTTAAATATTCTATTTTTGCACCATCGAAACTTTTGTAAGAAATACCGAAGGGCATCTAATGATGTTGTATATTCCACTTTTAATTAGTGGGATACTGTTTATATATATTAAAATCTATGATGCCAAAAAATTAAGTTTAATTTTAGAAGGGTTTTTAGATTTAAGAACCTTTAGAAGGACAATTAGGGAAGAATCTTTTTTGAAAGGAAGCACAAGCAAATTACTGTTAATTAACACATTAATCACTCTAAGTATTTCTGTTACATATTTAGTTTTGGCAAAATACAACTTATCCTTAGGACAACTCAATCCTGTTTGGGTATTTGGAATTACGGCCTTAGGATTATTTTTTTATTTCTGGATTAGAAGAATATTGTTTTTTGCAATTGGTTATTTTTCCGAGCAAAAAACTATTTCTAAAGAAATAAATAGTTACAATAACTTTTTTTACAAAGTTCTTGGTTTAGTTATTTTACCAGTGCTTATTTTTATGAATTACAAATTGGTAGATACTAATAATACATGGTTGGCTTTTTTTTATAACGGGTGTTTTTTATTGCTTCAAGGAATGATTATTTTGATGTATATCATTAAAGTAGTTCAAGAATTTCGTCAAACAAGTCAAATAAAAATTTCGGGGTATTATTTATTTTTGTACTTTTGCACCCTCGAAATTTTACCTTTAATCGTGTTAATTACATGGTTTGTTGGATAAAACAAGAGATTAAGCAAGATAAAAACATATTATAAAAAATTTTTAACTGTGGGCATAAAATCTATTTTAGTATCTCAACCTGAGCCAGCAAAAGGAAAAAACCCTTATTTACAAATGGCTGAAAAATCAAAGTTAAAAATTGACTTTAGATCTTTTATACATGTTGAAGGAGTAGATGTTCAGGAGTTTAGAAAAGAAAGGATTCAGTTGAGTGATTACTCAGCAGTAATTCTTACTTCTAGAAATGCTATCGATCATTACTTTAGAATCGCAAAAGAAATGAGATTCAATGTTCCTGATGATATGAAGTATTTTTGTGTTTCTGAAGCAGTAGCCTATTATCTACAAACATATGTAGTGTATAGAAAAAGAAAAATATTTCACGGCAAGCAAACAATTAATGATTTGGTAGATGTACTTAAAAAACATAAATCAGAAAAATTTATTGTACCTTGTTCAAATATACAAAATGGAGACATTCCAAGTGTTTTAGATAAAGTAGGTATCAATTATCAAAATGCGGTTTTATACAAAACTGTGTGTAGCGATTTATCCGATTTATCGGATGTAAAATACGACATGTTGGTTTTTTACAGTCCATCTGGAATTGAATCATTGTTCAAGAATTTCCCCAATTTTGTACAAAATGGGACTAAGATTGCTGCATTTGGAACTTCAACTGCAAAAGCTGCTGTAGATGCTGGATTAAGATTAGATGTGCATGCACCACAGCCTGGAGCTCCTTCAATGACAATGGCAATTGAGAATTATATCAAAAACAACAAATAATAGTTGAGAATAATATTTATTTAAAGGTCGGTTAAGCCGACCTTTTTTGTTATTTTGTTAAGTGAAATACACATTACCAAAAATAGAAAAACTAAAAAAAGAAATTCAGATAAAAACTGTTTTTAATTCTGGAAATAAAACAATAAAATTTCCAGTTAGAGCAAATTGGTCTGTTTTGGAACATGCTGATTTTGCATCAGTTAAGGTTTTGGTAGGTTGCCCCAAAAAAAATATTAAATTAGCAGTTCAAAGAAATAAAATAAAAAGGTTATTAAGAGAGGCTTATAGACTCAATAAATTACCTTTAATTGCGTTGTGTAATAAGAAAAATATTAAAATAGGACTTTGCATTATTTATATTGGTAACGAAATCCCAGAATTTGAGTATATAATGCAAAAAGTTGAATTACTATTATCACAAGTTATTAATCAAATAGAAGAACATACATATGAAAAACAAGAAAATTAAATTACTGCTTTTCATTTCTCCCTTATTAATAAGTGTTTTCTTGCTTATTTCTTCAAGGACTGAAACCCAAAATGATAAAGACCTTTTCGAGATTTCAAAAAATATTCGATTAATGACTGGTGTATATGATAAATTAAACACTTATTATGTAGATGAACCACAGCCTGGTGAATTGATGAAAACTGGAATTGACGCGATGTTGAAATCTTTAGATCCATATACTGTATATATTCCTCAAAGTAAAATTGAAGATTACAAGTACATGACTACTGGACAGTATGGTGGAATAGGTTCATTAATTCAGTCTCATGGTGATTATATAGTTATTTCTGAGCCTTACGAAGGTTCGCCTTCACAAAAAGCAGGTCTTAAGGCAGGAGATATTATTCTTGAAGTAGACGACCAAGATGTGAAGGGAAAAAGTGTCAGTGATATGAGTCTTTTTTTGAAAGGCGGTCCTAACACTGAATTGAAAATCAAATATAAAAGAGGTGAAGAAATAAATGAAGTGACATTCAAAAGAGAAGAGATTAAAATTCCAGATGTTCCATATTATGGAATGGTTGATGACAATACTGGTTACGTAAAACTGAATTCCTTTACGCAAACAGCAAGTCAAGAAGTTGGTGACGCTCTAAGAAAATTAAGAGACTCAAGTAATATGACGCAGTTGGTATTTGATTTAAGAGGAAATGGTGGTGGATTACTTCATGAATCTGTGAATATTGTCAACTTTTTTGTTCCAAAAGGTGAATTAGTAGTTGCTACAAAAGGTCGTCTAGAGGATGTAAATCGAGATTACAAAACTACAAATTCACCTTTTGATTTAAATATGCCTGTTGTTGTTTTAATAGATGATTATTCGGCATCGGCAAGCGAAATCGTAAGCGGAAGTTTACAAGACTTAGATAGAGCTGTTATTATTGGAGAAACCAGTTATGGTAAAGGTTTAGTCCAGCAAACCAAAGAATTGGAATTTGGAAGTATTGTAAAACTTACAGTTGCAAAGTATTATACACCTAGTGGAAGATGTATTCAAAAATTAGATTATTCTCATAAAGATGAAAATGGTAATGTGAGTGAAGTTCCTGATAGTCTTCTTGCAAAATTCAAAACAAAAAATGGAAGAGAAGTTATGGATGGAAGAGGTGTAGAGCCAGATATAAAAATAGAAGAAACTTATTATAATGCTTTAGCACAAAAATTAATGATAGAACATCACATTTTTAATTTTGCAACACAGTATGAAAGAACACACAGTTCCATTCCTGATGCCAAAAGCTTCAAACTTTCTAATGAAGAATACCAATTATTTATTAAAGAATTAAAAGAAAAGAAAATTGAATATACAACGTCATCCATTCAACAACTTAAAGAACTAAAGCAAACAGCAAAAGACGAAAAATATCACGAAGACGCTGCTGCAGAATTTGATGTACTTATCGCAAAACTAACTCCTGTTTTGGAAGACGATATGAAAAGATATAAGTCAGAAATAGTTCAGTTGCTTGAAAATGAAATTATATCTCGATACTATTATTCAGAGGGTAGAGTAGTGCATGCACTCAAAGAGGACCCTTATGTAATTAAAGCATTAGAGGTTTTGAATGATTCATCAAAATACAACAAAATATTATCAGGTAATTAACCGTTATTTATTTTGTGTTAGGCAAAAATTTCCCACATAGGTTTTTCTACATCTTCTTGATGTCTTTATTGGCTTTTGGAATATCCACTGGTGAAATTTTGATGAGTATTCCTTCTATAGGTCTCGCGATAAATTGGTTAGTTGAAGCAAAATTCAAAGAAAAATGGCAAAGAATTAAGTCTTTAAAATATACCCCTTTGGCTTTTTTGCTTGTGTATTTTGTACATGTAATTTGGCTTCTATTTACAAATGATTTAGATAGCGGAATAAAGGATTTGGTTTTAAAATTACCATTACTTTGCTTTCCTTTAGTTTTTGGCAGCATTCCTTTACTTTCCAAAAAAGAATGGTGGATAATTGTTTTTTCGTTTATTGGAGGTATTTTTATAAGTACAATTGCAGGGTATTATATATATTATTTTAAGGAATTTACTGATTATAGAGAAATTTCTGTTTTTGTGTCTCATATCAGGCTGAGTATTCTAATAGGAATTAGTGTTGTTTTGATTTTACTGGCTTTATTCAATTTTAAGTCAAAGCATAAATATTGGTTATTGATTCCTTTACTTTTATTTGTTTACTTTATAAGGATTCTGGAATCTGGAACCGGCTATATTTCTCTAGTTCTTGCAATTTTTTCTTTTTTGTTTTATCAAGTTTATATTTTTAAAAAGAAAATATATTTCATTTCACTCTTGATTTTCATTTGCTTATCTATTCTAGGAAGTGGGCTTTGGGTTTATGTAGTATACGAAAGTGCTATTGAGATAAAAGATACAGCAGATAAAAACAATTTAGAGACATTTACACCATTAGGTGGTGTGTATTTGCATCAGTCAGAATCTAATTTGTTAGAAAATGGATATTACGTTTGGATATACATTTGCCCAGAAGAAGTAGATTCAGCATGGAAACAAAGAAGTAATTTCAAAATGGATTCACTTGATTTGAAAGGACAGCCCATGTATGGCACTATTTATAGATATTTAACTTCAAAAGGGTTAAGAAAAGATTACTTAGGTGTAATGGCTTTGAAAGATGAAGATATTAAAGCAATAGAAAAAGGTGAAGTGTCAGCAGTGCCCAGAAAATATGGAATTACAGCAAGAATAAAAGAAGTAATATATGAAGTTGTTAGTTTTAGAGAAAATATCGACCCTAATAATCGTTCCATCATTCAGAGAATGTATTATTTGGATGCAGGATTTCAAGTTTTTAAATCTAATATCTTATTGGGGGTTTCCAAAGGTGATGAAATGGAAACCTACTACAAGTTTTATAAAGACAATAAATCCAGATTAAGGAAAGAATATCAATTAAGAGCACACAATCAGTTTTTATCTTTTTTCGTATGTTTTGGTTTGATTGGAGGGGTTGTAATTTTATTTGGAATTTTGTATCCAATATTTGTTTTAAAAAAACATTTTTTGAGTTATGTGATTTTATTATTCCTCTTTGTTGGTTGCATTACAGACGATATTCTCGATACTCAAGCAGGGGTTACGCTATTTTCTTTTTTCTTCTGTTGGACATTTTTTCAAACACAAAATAATCATTTTCATAAATCGATTATTTCGTAACCAATTTCGTCTATTAAAACTTTAATTTTATTCCTCGATATGGCAACCGGGGGTTTTCTGTATTTAAAACTTAAAACCACATTTCCTTGAGTGTCTATCAGCCCCCATTTGTTGTTTTGTTTCACAGCAGCCATTCCAAATATATGAGGGTGAGCTTCTTCAAAAATGGGCTTTAGCACTTGTTTTCCTTTTGAAGAAATATATCCCCATGCACTATCTGCATAATTAGGAGCAATACCACTTCCAAAGTTTCCCAATAAATCGTATTTGGGTGGTAAAATAACCTTGCCTTTGTAGTCTATAACTCCATATTTTTCATTTTGTCTAAAAACTGCCTTTCCATCACTAAAACCTGAAATATAATCGTATTTACAAGGTATCACAACATCGCCATACCAGTCAATAAAACCATATTTTACTTGAGGATTTGTAAAAGTAATTTCCCCTAATTTATTTTCGATTGATTCTGAGTTTTTAATTTCCGAAATCATTGCCATTCCATCGTGATAATCTCCGCCTTCAAAATGAATTGTATTTCCATCCATTTTAATTTCTTGATAAAAAACATTATCAAAAAAAGTTTCTTCTATATAATAATTACTTTTGGGTTGATGAAGAAAATGAAAAATACTGTCATTATATTTCCTATCTCCTTGATTTTCCCATATCATTTCATGACAAGGGCGCCAATCACTCAAAACTTCTCCTGTAGAATCTACAATATAATTATAAATTTTCTCCATATACGCATTACCTCTTTCATCTCTTTTTAAACGTTCATCAATGACTCTGTAATACCAATTAGATTTGGGGTAAATATCAATATACCATCCAGATTTTTGTTCTCCTTCATCAGTAAACAATGATTTCTTGTATGTTTTTTTACCCATAAAATCTACAATTGAATAAGCCACAATTCTTTCATTATTGAACAAATCAAACCCATGAAATTCTTTGCCAATCACACTTCCGTCTAGATTGAGTAATAAAAATCCTTCATTCAAGGTTTGGGCTACATATCTTTTTTCATCAAAAACTCTAATTTCGAGATATTGAAAATCAACTAAAGTTTCGTATTGTTCATTGATAAAGCCAAATCTGTGATTTTTTTGTGCTGGGGCAATTCCGTTTTTAAACGCTCTAATTTCATCAAACCAAGGAGAAATCACTTTGGCGTTTTCGTCCAAAAAAGCATAAAGCAGTTTGGAACTGTTACTTTCCAATGTTTTTGCAGGAACTTGGTCATTTTCTAAACTCGCAGGAACAGCAACTTTTTGATTTGGTTTTTCCCACTCAAATCTATTGAGATACCATTCTGAAAGACGATTTCCTTGAGCGTCCACATAGCAAAAAATACTGTCTTTATTTTCCTTCTGACTTATTATAAAAAAAACATTTGAAGAAATTTCTTTTCTAATTAGATGAGGTGGAGCAATTTGTTTGCCCGAAGCATCAATCAAAATAGACTGTCTAGGAAGCATATTGGGCAAAATTACATTAGCAATACCATTTTTAAAAGCATAAGTTTTTGAAAAAGCAAAAGGAATTTTTAATTCCCCTACAGGATTGATAAAGCCCCAAAGTCCATTTTGTTGAACACCAGCCAGTCCATCACTGAAATTGGAAGCCTCTTCATATATGGGTTTTACAGTCCATTTCCCCGCTGTGTTGATAAACCCCCATTTTCCTTTTTTCTTTGCTGGAGCAAATCCTTCAGTGAATTTCCTAATCTCCTCAAATTTTGGTTTGATTACCCAATTTTTTTGGTCGTCCATAACACCCCATTTTCCATTGAGATTTTTGGGTGTGAGGTTTTGAGAAATGAAGGACTGAATCCCAATGAATAAAATAATAGTTATGCCGATAATGAATCTCATTAGGGCAAAAATAAGGAATAAATCAAGGTCAATAAGTTAACAATTACTTTTTTTATCAAATGATCGATATTAATTGTTTAATTTTGCACTACCAAACCGTTCTATCGCTGTTTGTCAATTTGGCAAAAAGAGGAAAGTCCGGGCAGCAAAGAGTAGCATACTTCCTAACAGGAAGGATTTTGATGCAAATCAAAAGACAGCAAGTGCAACAGAAAGTAAACAGCTCCGAGCAATCGGAGCGATAGGTGAAACGGTGGGGTAAGAGCCCACCAGCACAGTTGGTGACAAATGTGGCTAGGTAAACCTTATGTGCTGAAAGACCAAGTAAACCAACATGTCTGCGCTTCGGCAAAGACAAAGAGTGACTCGCTCTGTTGGAGGGTAGGTTGATGGATCCACACGGTGACGTATGGACTAGATAAATGGTAGAAACTCACAGGAAGTAATGAATGTAAGTACAGAATCCGGCTTATAGGTTTGGTGCCCCTTTTGGGGTTTTTTATATTAAGATGTTATTAAAAGTACACGGTGTTAAAATCTAATTAATCACTCAAAAAAAGTCTTAAAATGTTGAATCTTTATGTCTTGTATCTAGTTTATAATGCAACAAAAGATTCAAAACCTTAAACCATCAAAATTTCCATGCCACCAAAAAGAACAACATCACCCTTTTGAATTTTTTTTCGAATAACTTGGCAAACTTCCTCGTTTACCACAACTTCTCCTTCCAAAATTCGAATTTTGGCCTCGCCTCCAGTTCCAACAAGATTTAGAATCTTTAATAAATTATTCAGTTGAATATAAGGCTGCTCTTTAAGTTCGAATTCCATAAGTTATCATTGATTAAGTGAATCTTTGAGCACAAACGTAATGATATTTGAATTGTTATTTTAAAAAACATGAAGGAAATGTTTATATTTTCAAAAATTGTTTTAACTTTGCAACATCTAACATATAGATTTAATGATTGAGAGGGGACGCAAGTCCCCTCTTTTTGTACCAAAAAAATGATAAAAAAAGAAACGATAAGAGCTTTAGCGCAAGAAAGAATTGACGAATTGGATTGTGGAATTTTCATCGTTGAAATTACAATTTCACCTGCCAATGATATCCTTGTGGAATTAGACAAAATGGGAAGTGGAGTTGCAATTAATGAGTGCGTGAGTGTTAGTAGAAATATCGAACACAACCTTGATAGAGAAGTACAAGATTTTTCACTTTCTGTTTCTTCATCAGGAATGGACAAGCCATTGAGAGTTAAAGAGCAGTTTGAAAAAAACAAAGGAAGAACAGTTAGAGTTATTTTGGAACACGGAAGTGTAGAAGGTGTTCTTTTGTCTTTTGATGATCAACAATTGATAATCGAATCCGAACACAAAGAAAAAGAAGAAGGCAAAAAGAAAAAAATATTAGTAAAGAAAGAAAACGTATTGCTTTGGGATGATATCAAAGAGGTGAAACGTGTAATTGACTTTGGAAAAATAAAGAATTTTAAATAATCATATAGTTTAATTAAATAAATAACAATGAATGCAATAGAACTAATAGAATCTTTCTCTGAGTTCAAGGAAATGAGAAACATCGACCGTGTGACGATGATGAGTATGCTAGAAGATGTATTTAGAGCAACTCTTAAAAAACGTTTTGGAACAGATGAAAATGTAGATATTATTATCAATCCAGATAAAGGAGATTTGGAAATTTGGCTCAATAGAACTATCGTGGAAGATGGAATGGTTGAAGACGATGCTTTAGAAATCGAATACAGCCAAGCGATAAAAATCGAACCGGATTTCGAAATTGGGGAAGAAGTTTCTGAGGAGATCAAGATGGAAAACTTCGGAAGAAGAAATATCTTGTCTTTGAGACAAAATTTGGCTGCCAAATTAATGGAGTTAGAAAAAGAAAACATTATTTCTGTTTATAAAGATAGAATTGGAGAAATCGTAACAGGTGAAGTATACCAAATTTGGAAAAGAGAGATTTTAGTATTGGATGATGAAGGAAATGAATTAGTTTTACCAAAACACGAACAAATTCCTTCAGATTTTTTCAAAAAAGGAGATACAATCAGAGCAGTTGTTTCTGATGTAATCGTGAAAAATGGTTCGCCTGTAATTGTGCTTTCAAGAACAAATCCTGCTTTCCTTGAAAGATTATTTGAACTAGAAGTTCCTGAAGTTTTTGATGGTTTGATTACCATCAAGAAAATTGTTAGAGAACCAGGTGAAAGAGCGAAAGTTGCTGTGGAATCTTATGATGATAGAATTGATCCAGTAGGTGCTTGTGTGGGAATGAAAGGTTCTAGAATTCACGGAATTGTTAGAGAGTTGAGAAACGAAAATATTGACGTTATCAACTGGACCTCAAATCCTCAATTATTGATTCAAAGAGCGTTGAGCCCTGCTAAAATAGTTTCTATGGAGTTATTTGACGAAGAAAGCAGAGTAAATGTTTATTTAAAACCAGATCAAGTTTCTTTGGCAATTGGTAAAGGCGGTCACAATATCAAATTGGCGTCTAAACTTTGCGGATACGAAATAGATGTTTACAGAGAAGGTGCAGAAGATATCGATGATGTGGACTTAGATGAATTTACTGATGAAATCGATGATTGGATCATCGATGAGTTGAAAGCAGTAGGTTGCGATACGGCAAAATCTGTATTGGAATTAACTCCTGAAGAATTGGTAAAAAGAACTGATTTGGAAGAAGAAACGATTGCTGAAATTTACAGAGTATTAAGAGAGGAATTCGAATAATATAATAAATATTTAACCTTAGAGCTCTAGAATATAGAGCTCTAAAAAGGTTAAAAGTATTATTTTTGAGAAGCAAATTTCAAAATAATACTCACCCAATTTATTGATATTTACAAAGAACCGTAAATATCTTTTTTAGAAGAGATTTCCCTATTAAAAAGGGATTTCGTAATATTGCAAATTATAAAGAACAATTAATGTCTATAGTAAGAAGATTAAGTAAAGTAGCTAGAGAGTTTAACGTTGGAACCTCAACCATCGTAGACTACTTGAGTTCCAAAGGAAAAGAGATTGAATCAAGCCCAAATACTAAAATTGAGCAAGATATGTACGATTTACTTCTTCAGGAATTTTCAAGTGAAAAATCTGTCAAAGAAAAAATTGACGAAGTAAGAATTGAGAAAAAAGAGAAGAAGGAAGAAGCTGCTTTGCCTAAAGTTGAGGAAATTAAAGAAGAGGTAAAGGTTATCAAAGAGGAGCCAAAAGTCGAAATTCCTACTCCTGCTATAAAAGACGAGGTTGTTGAAAAGGCAAAAGAAGAAGTAAAGGCTGAAGTTAAGAAAGAAGAGCCTAAAGCTTCTGAAAAAAATGAAATTAAAATTGAAGCATCAGCAGATAAAGATGAAACAATAAAAGCAAAAGCAGGAAAGCTTACAGGACCTTCTGTTGTGGGTAAAATTGAATTAACCAACGACAAAAGAACAAAAAGTAAAACGACTGCAAAGCAAGATGCTGAAAAAGCTAGGCAAGAACTTAAAGACAAAGAAACTGCTAAAAAAGAAACTCCTAAAGCAGTTGAAAAACAAGTAGAAAAAGTTGAAGAAAAGCCTATAGAGGAAGTAAAAGAAGAAAAAATACCGCCTTTAGAAATTCAAACAATTAAAGCTAAGGCAGATAAACTTTCTGGTGTCACTGTTCTTAGAACTATAGAATTACCAGTTGATAAAGCTAAGGAAAAGAAAAATAAAGAAAGAGCTGAAAATGCTGAACGAAAAAAACGTAAACGTATTAAAAAAGTTAACGTTAATGAAGTAGGTAATAAAGCAGCACAAGATTTCAAAAAAGCTAAAAAAGAAGCGGCTCCTAAACCAGAGATTTCTGACGAAGCAATCAAAAAAGAAATACAAGAAACACTCGCTAGACTTAGTAATAAAACTAAAAATAAGGGTGTAAAACTTCGTAAAGATAAAAGACAAAATAGAGCAAATCAAAGAGAAGCAGAGGCTATGCAAGCCGAAATGGAACAAGGGACACTTAAACTAACCGAGTTTGTAACTGTTTCTGAATTGGCAACGATGATGGGGCAATCCCCAACTGCAATTATTGGAACCTTAATGTCTATTGGGATTTTTGCCTCTATAAATCAAAGACTTGATGCTGAAACTTTAGCAATGGTTGCTGAAGAATATGGTTTTGAAGTAGAGTGGGTAAGTGCCGATGTTACTGAATCCATTCATGAAGAAGAAGACGTTCCAGAAGATATGCTTGAAAGACCACCTATCGTAACTGTAATGGGTCACGTAGATCATGGTAAAACATCTTTACTAGATTTTATTAGAAAATCTGATGTTACTACCGGTGAAGCAGGTGGGATAACTCAACATATTGGAGCTTACAGTGTTACTGGAGAAAGTGGAAGAAAAATTACATTTTTAGATACACCAGGTCACGAAGCGTTTACAGCAATGAGAGCCAGAGGTGCTCAAGTTACTGATATTGCAATTATTATAATTGCAGCAGATGATGATGTAATGCCTCAAACAAAAGAAGCGATTAATCATGCTCAAGCAGCGGGTGTTCCTATGGTATTTGCTTTCAATAAAATTGATAAACCAGGAGCTAATGCTGATAAGTTGAGAGAACAACTTTCTTCTATGAATATTCTTGTGGAAGAATGGGGAGGTAAATACCAAACTCAAGAAATATCTGCTAAAACAGGATTAGGTGTTGAAGAGTTGCTTGAAAAAGTGCTTCTAGAAGCTGAAATACTTGAACTAAAAGCTAATCCTAATAGAAGTGCTGTAGGTACTGTAATTGAATCTACTCTAGATAAAGGCAGAGGATATGTAACTACTTTGTTGGTAGAAAAAGGAACATTGAAAGTAGGTGACGTAATCATTGCTGGTACCCAATATGGTCGTGTTAAAATAATGCACGATGAGCATGGAGTAGTAGTAAAAGAAGCAGGACCAGCAAAACCCGTTTCAATTTTGGGTATGCAAGGATCTTCTAATGCAGGAGACAGATTTAATGTCATGCTAGATGAGAGAGAAGCGAAATCAATTGTGAACAAAAGACAACAGTTACAAAGAGAGCAAGGGCTTAGAACTACTAAACATATTACTCTAGAAGAAATTGGAAGAAGACTTGCGCTTGGAGATTTCAAAGAGCTGAACTTAATTATTAAAGGAGATGTGGATGGTTCGGTAGAAGCATTAGCAGATTCAATGTTGAAACTTTCTACTGATGAAATACAAGTTAATGTAATTCACAAAGGAGTAGGACAAATAACCGAATCTGACGTACTTCTTGCAACAGCTTCAGATGCAATTATTATTGGTTTCCAAGTTCGACCTTCTATGGGAGCAAGAAAACTAGCCGAAAAAGAAGAAATTGATATCAGATTGTACTCTATTATCTATAAAGCGATTGAGGAAATCAAAGAAGCAATGGAAGGAATGCTTTCTCCAGATGTAAAAGAAGAAATTACAGGAACTTGTGAAGTTAGAGATGTATTTACGATAACTAAAGTGGGAACTATTGCTGGAGGATTTGTTACAGAAGGTAAAATTACCAGAAACAGTCAAATCCGTGTTATTAGAGATGGAATTGTAATTCATACAGGTAAACTTGGTTCATTGAAACGATTCAAAGATGATGTGAAAGAAGTTACGCACAATTATGAATGTGGATTGAATGTAGATAAATTCAATGATATTCAAGTAGGTGATGTTATTGAAGCGTTTGAAGAGGTAGAAGTTGCAAGAAAACTGAAATAATTCACTTGACAGATGCGTCAAGTTATAAGAGGAATTTATCTTGGTCATATCAACTACTCAGAAAGTAGTGTTATAGGAAGGTTTTATACCCTTGAACACGGAAAACAGAGTTTTGTTCTTAAAGGTGTAAAGTCCAAAAAGAGTAAAATGATAGGTTTGTTACAGCCTTTGAATGAAATAGAAATCGTTTCTAGCTTTCAACCGCAGAAGAATCTTAATACCTGTTATAATGTTGCACCTATTCAATTGAGAAATCAGATTTATTCTGATATTCGTAAAACTACTATTGCTTTGTTTTTGAGTGAAATACTCAATAAATCTATCATTGAAGAAGAGCCTAATTTTCCTTTGTATCATTTTATTTTGAGCAACATAAAATCTTTGGATGAAAATAAATTTGATTCCAATTTTCACATAACATTTTTATTAGAATTATCATTGTTTCTTGGCTTTTACCCACTCAAATCAATTCATAAAAGTGACGTACTTTTTAATTTGGAAGAAGGTGTGTTTGAAAATGAAAATGCTGGATCGCCTTTACATTTAAATAAATCTACTTCAGAAAGTTTATCTATTGCACTTTATAACGGTTTAGAAAGTAAGATTTTCAATAAACAGTCAAGATTTGAACTGCTTGATGGTTTAGTAACCTATTATGAGGTTCAATTAGGTCTAAAACCTAATAGTTTCAAATCTCATGAAGTGCTTAAAACCATTTTCGAATAAATGAAAATCAATATCCACTACCAGCAGCAGAAATAGATTCAATTGGATGCCAAGTAGTTTTTACTTCCATAAAATTCAATATTTCGTATGGATTTTCAACTTTTTCATCTTCCCAGTTCATATTATCTTTTATGGTGATTCTTTTAAGATTATCAACCGCTAATAATCTCAATTGATTTATCTCGTCTTTATTGTTTCTGCAATATACCACTGCATTTACATCCATGTGAGAAGCAAAATGTTCTAAAAGTTCTTTAGTATTTCCAGTTAGAATATTCACCACACCACCAGGAACATCACTAGTCGCTATAACTTCAGAGAAAGTTACAGCACACAATGGTTTGCTCTCAGAAGCAAGAACGACACATGTATTTCCTCCAGCAATTACAGGAGCAATCATAGAAATAAGTCCCAAAAGAGAACTTTCTTCAGAAGCTATAATGCCAACTACGCCCGTGGGTTCATATGTAGAAAAATTAAAGTGACTACTTGCAACAGGATTTATAGATCCGAATACTTGAGTATATTTATCACACCAACCCGCATAATAAATTAGTCGATCAATAGAAGCATCAATTTCTTTTTCAGCGGCAACTTTTGTGAAGCCTTGAAGTTCTAATTCACTTTGAAATTGTGACCTTCTGCCTTCAAGAATTTCTGCAATTCTATACAAAATTTGACTTCTATTGTATGCTGATTTTTCTGCCCATCCAGTTTGTGCACCTCTAGCAGCAACTACAGCATTTCTAACATCTTTTCTTGACGATAGACAAATATTTCCCAAAGGTTTTTTGTTTGCTAATGGCTGGTAATATCTTCCAGATTCAGTTCTTGGAAAAGCACCTCCAATATATATTTTGTATGTTTTCAATATTTCTATTCTTTTCATTTTATTTCAATTAGTCATTAGTGATTAGATAATTAGGTAATTAGGTAATGGGTTAATTATTTATTTTTAGATTCTCATTTGTTTTAGAAATAATTGAATTTAAGAGTTTTTGAATCTCAACTAATTTTTCAATTAGACCATTTGACGAAGGGTAACTATCTAATTCATTACATAAAAACAACCAATACTCAAGTTCGTCTGCTTCTTTTGATGCTATTTTTAATTTATGGACAAAATCTTTTTTACTTTCAGCATTTTGAGATTCTTTGATATTTGCACCAATTGAAGTTCCAGAACGAAGAATTTGATTAGCAATACTGAATTTTCTTAAATTATCTAATTCTTCAGAATATCTAACTATCATTACAGCAAATTCAAAAGATAACTTTAGAATTATATTGTCTTTGTATTTTTGATTCTCGGTAAACTTCACTTGATTATTCAATTATCTAATTAACCAATTATCTAATTATTTTCGAATTTCAAATACGCCTCCAATCCTTGCAATCCTCCTTCTCTTCCATGTCCACTTTCTTTATAACCACCAAAAGGAGAAGTTGGGTCAAATTTATTGTAAGTATTACCCCAAACAACACCCGCTCTCATTTGTGAAGTAAGATTAAAAACTTTTGAGCCTTTATCACTCCAAACACCTGCAGATAGACCATAAGGAGTATTGTTGGCTTTAGAAATAACTTCGTCTACAGTTCTAAAAGTTTGAATCGCCAATACAGGTCCAAATATTTCTTCTTTAGCAATTGTACTAGATTGTGCTACATTAGTAAAAAGTGTAGGAGGAATCCAATATCCTTTTTTGGGAAGTGTACAATTAGGCTGGTAAATTTCTGCACCTTCTTCTTTTCCTATTTTGATGTATTTTTTTATCGTGTCTAGTTGCTTTTTTGAGTTGATAGCACCAATATCAGTGTTTTTGTCCAAAGGATTTCCAACTACTAATGCTTGCATTCGATCTTTCAATTTGCGCATTACAATATCATAAACTGATTCTTGAATAAACAATCGACTTCCAGCGCAACAAACATGTCCTTGATTGAAGAAAATACCATTGATTACACCTTCAACTGCTTGGTCAAGTGGCGCATCTTCCATAATAATGTTTGCCGCTTTTCCACCTAATTCCATGGTAGATTTTTTATTTGTGTTGGCAATCGATTTCATAATTAACTTTCCTACACCAGTCGAACCTGTAAAAGCAATTTTATCTACATCAGGATGATTCACAATATGAGAACCTGTTTGACCATAACCAGTTACAATATTCACTACACCGTCAGGTAAACCAGCATCTTGAAAAAGTTCTGCCAATTTCAAAGCGGTAAGCGAAGTTGTTTCAGCAGGTTTTAAAACTACAGTGTTTCCGGTTGCTAATGCAGGTGCTATTTTCCAAGCAATCATCAACATTGGGAAGTTCCATGGTGTTATTTGACCAGCCACTCCAATGGATTGAGGATTCCTATTTGGAAACGCATAATCTAACTTATCTGCCCAACCTGCATAATAGAAAAAATGTGCAGCAGCCAATGGAATATCTATATCTCTTGATTCTCTGATGGTTTTTCCACCGTCAAGTGATTCAATTACAGAGAATTCTCTAGCTCTTTCTTGAATTAACCTTGCAATTCTATAAATGTATTTACCCCTTTCTTTGCCAGATAATTTACTCCAAACCGTATCATATGCCTTTCTTGCGGCTTTAACAGCAGCATCTACATCTGCCTCGTTGGCTTCAGCAACCTGTGCCAAGACTTCTTCAGTGGCAGGGTTTATGGTGTCGAAATACACTCCAGATTTAGGTTTCACAAATTTACCACCAATGAAAAGGTCGTATTTCTTTTTAAGTTGAATGTGGCCTGTACTTTCTAATGATGGAGCGTAATCCCAATTGGAAGAAAGGTCTAATTCTATTTCTTTTACTTTTTTCTTTGCCATTTTCTTAAATTAATCAATTGAAAAATAGTCTTTTGACTGATAATTACCATGAGTTTGTTTTGCAATTTGCATTAAAACATCATTAGCAAGAGAACTTGCTCCAAATCTAAACCATTCGTTTGAAAGCCATTTTCCTCCTAGTGTTTCTTTCACCATAATTAAATACTGTAAAGCCAATTTTGAATTGGATATTCCACCAGCAGGTTTCATCCCAACCATTTTTCCAGTTTTGTAATAATGGTCTTTTATGGCTTCGAGCATCACCAAAGTAACTGGTAAAGTTGCCGCTGGTTTTATTTTTCCTGTTGAAGTTTTTATGAAATCAGCACCTGCATCCATAGCAATATCGCTTGCTCTTCTTACTTTATCAAAAGTTCCAAGTTCTCCTGTTTCTAAGATTACTTTTAAACGAGCATTTCCACAGGCTTCTTTGATAGCAGCTATTTCATCAAAAACAAAGTTATAATCTCCAGAGTGAAATTTTCCTCTGCTTATCACCATATCTATTTCATCAGCACCATTGTCAACAGCGATTTTGGTATCCATCAGTTTGATTTCTCTAGAAGAATGTCCACTAGGAAATGCTGTGGCTACAGAGGCAACTTTTACTCCAGATCCTTTAAGGGCTTTAACAGCGGTATTTACAAAATTAGGATAAACACATACTGCTGCTGTAGTAGGTAAATTGGGAATGTCATCATGTAAATGCATCGCTTTGTAGCATAATTGTTTTACTTTAGAATCCGTGTCGGCTCCTTCTAAAGTGGTAAGGTCAATCATGTTTAAAACCATATGCAAACCTTGCATTTTGGCTTCGTTTTTAATACTTCTTGCAGTGGTTCTTGCCACTCTGTCCAGTATTCCTACTTGATCGACTTTAGGAGTTTGACTGTAATCTTTTATTGCCATTTTACTAATTTGTTACAAATATCAAATGTAGTATTTTTTTGTCAAATAAGTTTACTTTTTCTAGCACTAAAATAGGGATAAAAAAAAAGCCACGCAATTTGCGTGGCTCTCTTGTATGATTTGTTTAATTCTTATTTTTGAACTAAAGTCATTTTGAATGAATCAGTAGAACTGTCTGTCCAATTAGAAACAGATCCTGAAGCAGGTGTGTTTGTATTTGTGTAAGTATTAGCACCTTCAGACTTTAAGATCAATTCTTTTCCTTTAGATTCTTCGATCATAAAGATTTCAGCATTTTCTCCATCAGCAAAAGTGTTTGTAGTTACATCTTTATCTGTAGTT
>CAWUIK010000065.1:0-17345 GCA_963922585.1 uncultured Flavobacteriales bacterium
TGTGCTGGACATCCGTTTGCATCAGTTGCATCCACTACATATGTGTTGGAAGGGATGTTACTTAAACACAAACCAGTAGAACCATCAAATGGCCAAACTACATTATATGGTGCTGTTCCACCTGAAACAGTTGCACATGCTTCTCCGTCAGGCTGACCACAACTTGCATCTTGAAAAGTAGTTGAAATAATTACCTCGGTGGGTTCAGTTAAAAAACCACCTTTTGTTGCTTGACAACCGTTAGCATCAGTAATCGTAACAGAGTATACAGTTCCATCTCCACATAAACCAATAGCATTAACAGAAGCTTGTGAAAGTGGATCACTCCATAAATAAGTAAATGGTCCAGTACCTCCAGTAACTTGACCTTGTAAACTACCGTCACAAACACCAAAACATGAGGGTTGTTGAGTAGGAATAACTAATACATCTAAAACATCAGGTTCTACCATATTAGCGTTTGCTGTACTTTCACATCCATTCACATCTGTCACAGTAACTGAAATTGGACCATCACAAAATCCTGTTGCATTTTGATCTGTATTACCATTACTCCAAAGATAAGAATAAGGAGCAGTTCCAGTTCCTGCCATTGAAACAGATGCAGTACCATTACACTCATTGTTACATAAAGGGTTTACAATGTTAGTAATGGTTGCTGTTCCAGCTGGAATATTACCGACTGTAATATTAAAATTATTATTACATCCATTATCGTCTGTTACAATTACATTAATGGTTCCAGGAGCAATATTTGCAGCTGTTGCTGAAGTAGAAGGAGATGCAGACCAAGCATAAGTGAAAGGAGCCACACCACCAGCTTCAACATTTACAGTAGCACTACCATCAGGTAAATTACAATGAGCATCTACATCAGTTCCTGAAAGTATGATTTCAGCAGGTTCATTAATCGTTACTGTTTGTGTAGTTTGACAATTATTATCATCCGTTACAGTAACAGTATATCCACCAGGCGCAAGATTATTTGCAGTTGCGGTATTTTGAACAGGAGTTGAATTCCAAGAATATTCATATGGTGCAGTTCCTCCGTTAGCATCAACTGTAGCAGTTCCATCAGTAAATCCGAAACAAGAAACATCATCACTATTAGTTAATGATGCAACAAGTAAATCAGGTTCATTGATTGTAACCGTTTCAGTTAAAACACAACCTACTCCATCAGTAACAGTTACAGTATAATCTCCATCACATAAATTTGTAGCGTTAGCTCCAATGGTGCCATTGTCCCATGAATAAGAAATGGGTAAAGTACCGCCTGTTAATGTTGCTGTGGCACTTCCATTACATATACTATTGCAAAGAGCATCAACAGTAGTCACATTTAATGTTCCTGCACCAAAATCAGATATTGTTGCAGTTGCGGTTTCTGTACAATTGTTGTCATCTGTTACAGTTACTGTATAAGTTCCAGCCAATAAATTATTTACTGTTAAACCAGTTCCTACAACTGTACCTCCAGCATTTTCCCATGAATAAGATAAAGTTCCTGTTCCTCCATTTCCAGTTACAGATACAGAACCGTCTGGTTGCCCGCAATTAGAATTAGTACTAGAAGTTGCGAGTGTTATTTGAGTTGGTTCTGTTACTGAAATAGTTTCTGTAGCCTGACAGTTACTAGCATCAGTTACGGTAACTGTATAAACAGTTCCTGCAACAAATCCAGTTCCATTGGCAGCATTACCTCCTGAAGGTGTCCAAGCATAATTTAAAGTTCCTGTTCCTCCAGCACCAACAGCAGTTGCAGTTCCGTTATTACCTCCAAAACATGAAACATTAGTAGAAGTAGGAATTGTAACTGTTGGGCCAGCATTGTCAATTACGTTTGCTGTAGCATTCACTTGACAACCATTAACATCAGTTACTAAAACACCATAATTTCCTGAAGTAACTAAATTTATTGTTGGAGTGGTTTGTCCAAAAGGTGTCCAAGCATAGGTATATGGCCCTGTTCCTCCTGCGGGAGTTACTGATGCGCTTCCAGAAGCAGTACCACAGTTTGCATTACCTGTAGAAGTAGTTGCTGTTAAAACCGTTGCATTGTTTATAGTTTGAGCTCCATTAGAAGTACATCCATTAGCATCAGTTACAACAACAGTATAATTTCCGTCACATAGTCCAGTAGCTGTGGGACCTGTCTGTCCATTACTCCATAAATAAGTGTAAGGTGCCGTTCCTCCATTAGGAGTAACAGTTGCTGTTCCGTTACAAACACTTTCACAAGAAGCATCAACACCAGCCATTGTATTAGTCAAAGCAGGTGGATTAGTAAGTGTAAAAGTATTAGTGGTAGGACAACCATTTACTGTATTAATAGTTACATTATATGTTCCAGCTGCTAGATTATTTAAATCTTCAGTGATAGCTCCATTACTCCATGCAAAAGAATAAGGAGCGTTTCCTCCTGCAGGTGTAAGGTTAATTGACCCTGTATTTCCTCCATTACATAATGGGTTTACTCCTGTAATAGTAGAGGTTGGCATTGGGAAGACTGTAACGTTTTGCGTTGTAGTACTTGAACAAGTTCCACTTGTAACAGTGTGAGTAACCGTATAAGTTCCAGCAGTTGCATAAGTATGAGAAGGACTCGTAGCAGTACTTGTATTTCCGTCTCCAAAATTCCAATTGTGAGTGGCAGCTATGGTTCCTGTATTCGTAAATACAAAACTATTGCCTGTCAAACATTGATTTCCATTGTAATTGAAAGTGGAAGTCACAGCACCTGTTTGACCAACAGTAACGTTAGAAGTATAAGTACAAGGACCAGGAGTAGAAACTGTTAAGGTATAATTTCCTGGAGCTAAATTACTAGCATTAGCAGTGGATTGAACAGGAGTTGTATTCCAAGAATAAGAATAAGGAACAGTTCCTCCATTTACAGTAGTTGCAACAGAACCATCATTTCCAGCACAAGTGGCAGCAGTTGGCGTAGTATTAATATTTACAGCAGTTGGTTGAGTAACAGTATAAGAAGCCGTTGCTGTACATCCTCCTGCACCATTAACAGTAACATTGTATGTTCCCGGAGGAAGGTTTGTACGAGTAGCTCCTAAATTTCCTCCAGGAGTCCATGTGTAGGTGTAAGGCGCATTTGCTCCATTTGTGGAAACAGAAACAGTTCCGTTATTAGCACCATTACAAGTAACATTAGTTCCAGTAGCAGATGCTGTTAATGTACATGGAGCAGTAACTGTAACGTTCACACAAGAACTAGTTTGACATATTCCTGCTCCCCCAGTATAACATACTTGATGAACTCCAGGTCCAGCATTAGCTGGATTAAAAACACCAGTAGTAGGATTAATACAAGCTCCACATGAAGATGACCATGTCCCACCACCACTTTGACCAGTAAAAGTATAATTTCCTCCGGTTGTAGTCAAAGTTGGAGGTGCATTTATTGCAGAATTGAAAGATCCAGTTTGAGCTCCTACTGGAGCCAATTGTAAATTAAAAGATGCACTGGCACTACTCCAATCTTGTACAATTATCATTATTTGTTGACCTGCAACTACATTAGGAGCGGGAACAGAAGAACCACAACCAAATGAAGTTCCAAATTGGACACATCCACCTGGTTGAGAAGCAAAATTACATCCTATTGCATTTGCACCGTTTTGTATAGCAGTACATGGATTTTGTCCAGAAGGAACATTAAAAATGGCAACATCAATAAATCCTGTCGTTGCACTTCCATTTACAAGTAGGTTTAAAGGACCACTTGTTGTGATATATAATGAGATAAACCCATAATCATGATTTCCAAATGCCCCAGTTGAACATCCTGCATTTGCAAAAGAACCTCCAGCGTATGCTCCTCCTGTAGTTATAAAGTTAAAATTAGGTGAAGTACCAGGAGTACAGATAGAAGCTTGAATGTTACATTGAGAATGGTTAGTCGGTATAAATAATAAAATAAAAAATAAAGCTGAGATTAATTCTTTCATAATTAGTTTAGTTATTAGGTAGTCCTTTAAACAAGTTTAAAACAAAATATTCATTGATTATTTCTAAAGAAGTTTCTGGCTCAAAAATAACCGTTGCCTCCCATTTTACATCATCAAAAATAATATCCTTAATTTTTAAATTAGAATTAGAATTAGATTTATATCTATTAAAAATCATTTGAGTATTTTCTATTGATATTCTATTAGAAGTAAGCATTTTGTATTTAAATGAAATACTTTCATTTGTAGATTCTTTTTCAATTATCTGTACAGGATATTTATATCCATACTTACTAATTTTATATTCAATTTCTCTTCTTATTTCCCAATTATCAATGTTTATTTCTCTTTCTTTTAATAGTACCTCAATTTCTTTTTCTGTTAAAATAGGAGCTTCAAAAGATATATGATTTTCAGATTTTGAAATTAAATCCACTAAAGTAAGCCCCAGCTTGCCATCAGCATCTTTTACCTGAATAAAGTACTTTCCTTCACAAAGATTTTCAAAAACATTATTAGAAAGAAATGTTTTTCCTGCATCAATACTATATTCGAATGGTTGATTTCCCTCTAAAGCAACAATTTCTATTGCTCCTTTACAATCGTTATTATTATACCTAATGATAGTCGCTTGAATATTTAAATACTTTTCGCTCTTTTGAGCAAAAGAAAAGAAAGTATTTAGAAAAATAAATGAAATCAAAATTAAAGTAGTTTTTTTCTTCATTTTAGTTAATCCGTTAGTTAAATTATAATTTTAATACGATGAAATATCAAATGGTTGCCTTTAAGATATTAACAAATTTTTAAAATTTTAATATTTTAAATTCTGTTCTTCGATTCATAGCATGCGCCTCATCTTTTTGAGTTTTAGATTTCATTTTATAAATCTCAGCATCGCTAATCATAGGTTTACTTTCTCCATAACCTTTGAACTCAAATCTTTCTCTTGCAATTCCAAAAGCAACTAAATAGTCCACGACTGCTTTTGCACGGTCTTCGGATAATTGTTGATTATAGGCTGCTGATCCTTGAGTGTCAGTATGACCAGAAATTTCAATCTCAAGTGATGGATTATTCTCTAAAAGTTCAAGTAGACGATCTAACTCGGTTTTTGATTCATCTTTAAGACTGTACTTATCTAAATCAAAGAAAATATTTCTTAAAACGATACTCTCTCCAACTTTTACTTTTTTCATTAAGATTACTTTCTCGTATTCTTGGTAACCTGCATCTGCTGGAATATCAAAATTTTCTGAATGAAATAAATACCCTTCAGACTTTACAGCAATACCATAGTTTTTTCCTGCAGGAAGTGAAATCAAAAACTTACCTGATTCCGCATCTGTCTTAAATTCTGAGACTAAAGTTCCTTTGGTATTGTCAGACATTTCAACTGAAGAAAGTAATGGTTTTTTAGTTTCAGCATCTAGTACTTTTCCTTTCAAAATGGATAAGTTTTTTACTTGAACTTCTAGTTTTGCTTGAGTTATTTCTTCTTCAATAGGTTTAGCGATGCTAGCTATCAAATTATCTTCTCCTGAAAGCAATGGTTTTTTGGGTTTACCTAAAAAAGTAATCATATACAAATCTTTTTCTCCTTCTCCATCTTCCTTAAAAGAAGCATAATACCCGTGAATTCCACTTGCCGAAACGGTAAAAAACACATCTTCATCTGGAGTATTTACAGGATAGCCAATATTCACTGGCTCACTCCAGGTACTGTCTTCTTTCATTTCAGATGAGTAAATATCAAATCCTCCCATTCCTTTGTGACCATTAGAAGAAAAATACATGGTTTTGCCATCTGGATGCATAAAAATTCCAACTTCATCATATTCTGTATTGATTGGCTTGCCTATATTTACTGATTTTCCCCATTGTTCCTTTTTGGCATCCCAGTCTGAATAAAAAATATCTCTTCCTCCCATAGTACCTTCTTTATCTGATACAAAGTATAATCTTTTTCCATCATAACTTAAAGAAGCATCCGTATCCCATGACTTACTTGTATTGATTGTTTTTCCCAAGTCTTTAGGTTTTGACCAATCTCCATCTTCAGTTCTGTTGGATTGATACAAATTTCCTCCATCATTTCCAGAATGATAATATAAGAACAATGTATTTCCATCAGGAGATAAACCACTAATAGCATCATTCTCAGTTACGTTGATATTTTTTGAAATAAGCGTTGCTTGAGTCCAGTTGCCTTTTTCATCTTTGGTAGAAATATATACATCTTCCAAATACATTCCCATTTGCATTTCTTTGTTGTATTCAGAAGGTCTTCTTGAAGTGAAAATAATAACAGATTCATCTGCTGATATTTGTGCTGCATAATCAGGAAAAGGGCTATTAATTTTTTTTCCTAAATTATCTACCCATACCCTTATGGGATTTTTAACCATTTCCATTGCCGTTTCACATTCAGCAATTTGTTTGTTCACTAATTTCTTTTCTTGTTCTGAATCTTTACCCGTCAATTTACTCAAGTGAATTTTATACTCTTTGATTGCCTTGTCAAATTCACTTGCTAAATGATATCCCTTCGCCAACTTATAATGTATATCTAATTGAATATCTGGATTCAAATTAAAAGCTTCCAAGAAATACTTGATACTTTTTGTCTTATAATTTGAATGCATGTAACAATCTCCCAATTTGTAGTTCAACTCCGCATTCTTTGGATTAAAGGCATACGCTTTTTCGAAATCATCAATAGCCAAAGACCACATTGTGGAAGGCATATCAACGTATTTGCTGTTCCCTAACTCTAAGTTGTCCATTGCAATTTTAAAATCATCCTTACTTTCTTTAAAAAGTTTTTTATCAAATGGCACTGACTTATCTTGTCCTATAAGACCTAAGGTAACAAAAGTGGTCAATATTAATAGTAATAATCCTTTTCTCATTTCTTTATTCTTTATTTATTACACCATGTATTCATCTGAGTTTTACCAGCATCCAAACCTAATTCGTGAGATTTTTGCCAATCCAAACATGCATTATCTAAATCTCTCAACATTTCTTTTGCAATGGCTCTATTGTAATATGCGTATGCCAATTCTTTATTTATTTCAATTGCCTTATTACAATCTTTTACTGCTAGATTCCACTCTTCTTTTTCTATGTATATAGATGCCCTGTTATTGTAGGCTAATGCATAATCGGCTTTAAGACTAATAGCTTTATCGAAATCTGCTTTTGCCTTGTCGTAATCTTTCTTCGAAAAATAAGCCATACCTCTATTATTAATAGCAATAGCATAATCTTTATCCAATTTTATAGCCTCATTGTATGATTCAATTGCTTTGTCCCATTGCTCTTTTTTGCGGTATGCTGAACCTAAATTATTGTGAGAAAAAGCCAATTTGTTATCAATTTTTACTGCACTTTGATAATCCGAAATGGCTTTATCTAATTCACCCATCTTGGTATATACCCCTGCCCTATCATTAAAAGCATATGCATTTTTAGGATTTAACTTTATAGCTTGATTGTAATCTAGTAGTGCTGAATCTAAACTATTTTTTACAAAATGAATCGTACCTCTTATGTATAGGTATTTTGATTCTTTAGGATTTAAATTTAAAGCAGTGTTTAGATAAACTAAACTTTCGGAATACTTACCTTGTGTAAAATAATAATTTGCAAGTTCTCCATTTGCTTTTTCGTGTGAAGGGTCATTCTTGATACATGTCTTCCAATCTCCAACACCTTTATCAGGGCTTCCTAATTGCATATAGCAATATCCTCTATTGAAAATTGCATCATTTAATGTACCGTTTAGTGTGTAAGCAGCATTAAATTTTTCGATAGCCTGACTGTATTTTTTGGCATTCATCAAATCCAATCCTTCATTAAAAGTCAAAATAGATTTTGTGCTATCATCCAAACTACCTAATGAATCTAATTGATTAATAAAAGTGTCATCTTGAGCAAATGACAAATGTGCAATTAATGTGTACAATGAAAAAAGTGCTGCTGCGTATACTTTGCATCTCATAAGTTCTTGTTTTTTATTTATCAACCTACGAAGATACAAAAAAAAAGGAGCCGAATTTAATTTACTAACAATTGTTAAAAAGTTACTTCACCCCTTCATTGCTAAAGAATAATTTGATTTAAAATCACGATAAATGAGCGCCTAACATTTTTACTATATTTTATAAATCTCAAAATCAAATTTTAGAACAACAAATATATATTGTACTTGATAAGTCTTTTAAATAATCAGTAATATTGCACTCTATAAATAACAAAACGATGAAAATAGGCGATAAATGTCCAAAATTCAAAGGGAAAGATCAAAATGGCAACACTTTCGATATTGAATCTATTTTAGGAAAGAAAAATATTATCATATACTTCTATCCCAAAAACGAAACTAAAGTCTGCACCGCTCAAGCCTGCTCATTTAGAGACAATTACGAAACATTTAAAGATCATGATTGTGAAGTGATTGGTATAAGTGGAGACAATGAAAAAAGTCATCAAAGTTTTGCCAAAAATCACTCTTTGCCTTTTACACTTTTGAGCGATGGAGACAAATCTCTTAGAAAATTATTTGACGTCCCTAAAGTTTTTTTGGGACTCATCCCAGGTAGATACACTTATATAGTAGATAAAAATGGAATTATTGTAGAAATCTATCATGACATGTTGGATGCTGAAAGTCACACTAAAAAAGCGTTAGAAACAATAGAAATTAAAGGTTTTTAAAAAATAAGAAATGAAGTTTAAAAAAGGAGACGATATAGAAGTAGAAATTCATGATTTAGCCTTTGGTGGAAAAGGCATCAGTAGAATTGAAACTGAAGAAGGAAAATATGTTGTTTTTGTAATCAATACCATACCTGGACAAATCGTTAAAGCAAGAGTTCTAAAAAAGAGAAAAAAACATGCTGAATGTAGACTAATTGAAGTACTAAAAAAATCAGAATTAGAACAAGAAGTTCCATATCAATCCATTTCTGGTGCTCCTTACATTTCGCTCCCTGTAAATCATCAAATCGAATTCAAAAAAACAGCAAGTCTGGATCTATTTAGAAAAATTGGCGACTTTCAAAATCCCATTGATTATTTTGATGAATATATAGATTCGCCTTCTTCATATCATTATCGAAACAAAATGGAGTATTCTTTTTCGGTGATTAGACATGACATGGAAACTCTTGAAGAAGTGGATGATTTCGCCTTAGGGTTTAAACATACTGGAACTTGGTGGAAAGTTGAGAATCTTGATAATGATTCAGGACTTTTTGATGCAGAATGGGAAAACAAACTTCATTTTTTAAGACAATGGTTTGAAGCAAGTAAATTGCCCGCCTGGCATCCTCCAAAAAAAACTGGTTTTTACAGACATATCGTTGTACGGAAAAGTTTTCACGATAATCATTTACTCATCAATTTGGTTACCTCGAGCGAAGATTTAAAACAATTCGACAAAGATGATTTTATTTCTAAAGTATTGGAATTACATGGAGATCGTATCGCTGGAATTATCCATACCATAAATGACGATGTAGCAGATAGGGCAAAATTAGAACACGGACCTAGCGACATCATTTATGGAAAACCTACTATAACTGAAAATTTGCTTGGACTCCACTTTGAGATCAGTATGCAAAGTTTTTTTCAAACCAATCCAAAATGTGCTGAGAAATTATATCAAAAAGTAATTGACTACACAATCGAAAACAACAATCTCGAAGATGGTGTTGTGATGGATTTGTTTTGTGGAACTGGGACCATAGGGCAGTTATTAGCTGGAAAAGTAAAAAACCTGAAAGTAATCGGTGTTGATATTGTTGCTTCTGCCATCGAAAACGCAAAAAAGAATGCCGCTTTGAACAATATTTCCAACGTTGAATTTTACGCTGCAGATGTAGGCAAGTTTCTATTAGAATATCCTCAATATAAAAATCAAATTGACACCATTATTCTTGACCCACCTAGAGCTGGCATCATTCCCAAAGCACTACAGAGAGTTATTGAATTGAATGCTAAAAGAATAGTATATGTGAGTTGTAATCCAGCAACACAAGCTAGAGATGCAAAAGACTTAAAATCGGCTGGTTATGAAATGAAGAAATTTTCACTAGTAGATCAATTTCCTCACACTGCACATGTAGAAAGCATCATGGTTTTTGAAAAAAATTAAATTAAATCAAAATAAAATTTTGTAGTTATCAATTTTTATTTAATTTTGCCGTCCCTCAAGAGAGAGGAATTATGAAATTTTATTTTTGTTCACTACACTTTAGCAAGTTAAAACCATGCGAAAGTAGCTCAGCTGGTAGAGCGCGACCTTGCCAAGGTCGAGGTCGCGGGTTCGAACCCCGTCTTTCGCTCATATAAAATATTAGTTGCTCGAGTGGTGGTCCCGATAGTTATCGGGATGGTAGACACTAAATGATTTTCATTTGTGTATGCAGCATCACTTGAATAAAGAGAATGCTCGAGTGGTGGAATTGGTAGACACGCAAGACTTAAAATCTTGTGTCCACTTGGACGTGCGGGTTCAAGTCCCGCCTCGAGTACAAAGGCCCAACTTTAATTAGTTGGGCTTTTTTTTAAACTAAACCACCAATTTAAATACAGCAATACAAAGTACCAAAGCCAAAACCCATTTGAGTTCTTTACTATTTTTATTACTACTCCCCCAATAAGCACCAGCAACACCACCCAAAACGGCTATCGCTATGCATAATATAATAAGTAGAGGATCGATGGTAATCGTAATACCTTTAATAATAAGTCCTAAAAGTCCAAAAATGGAATTAACAAAAATAAAAAGAGCTGAAACTGCAGCAGTTTCTTTCATATTTCCCCACCCCAACAATAATATTATCGGACTCAAAATAATTCCCCCTCCAATAGAAATCATTCCGCTTGTAAAACCAATAATTCCTCCAATCAAAATGGCGGGCAGCCATCGAATATCCAAAGTTTTCTGAGGTTCTTTTCCAAATACATTCAAAAGCCTCAAAATGGCAAATACCAGAAATACAGCTAGGATTTTTTTATACCAAAATGGATTTATCGGCATCATCCCTCCGACAAAAGCAGCAGGAATAGAACCAATTGCAAATGCTAAAAATAATCTAGGTTTGAAAAATCCTTTCTTCCAAAAAAAATAAAACCCAAATCCTGCCACAAATATATTGAGAATAAAAGCAATGATTTTCATGTCCTCTATAGCAAAATTGAACAAAATCATCAAAGCCAAATAACCGCTAGCTCCTCCATGACCAACACTTGCATACAAAAATGCAACAATTGGCAAAATACAGAAAAACAAAATGAGCATTTCCATGAAATAAAAAACATTAAAACAAGTAAGTTTCTACTTTATCCCCTACTTTAAAAATTTCATTTGCTTCCAAATAAACCAAAGCATTAGACTCTGAGAATGTATGCAACATTGCTGAACTTTGCCCTTCAAGGATTTTAACAGATCCATTATTGTAAAAGGCTTTTAAAAACTGAGCCCTAGCATTGGGTTTTGTAATTGATGATTCGCTAGTAGCTTTTTTAGTTTTTAACATTTCAAAAGCTCCTCCCATCATTTTTCTTATTGCAGGGACAATGTATATATAAAAACATGTTAAAGCAGCCGCTGGATTTCCAGGCAATGCAAAAACCAATTGATTGTTTTTTGTTCCAAAATAAAATGGCTTTCCTGGCTTTTGGTTTACTTTATGGAAAACTTGTTTTACACCATTTTTTTCAAGTGCTTCAGATACATAATCATAATCTCCTACCGAAATTCCACCTGAAATTATCAAAACATCTGCAAACTTTAATTGATTATCTATTATATTAATGGTCTCCTCCAAATCATCATTAATTTTAGTTAAAGCCACTTTCTCAACTCCATATTTTTTTAAAACGGATTGCAACATTATACTATTACTTTCATAAATTTTACCTTGAGGTAAATTTTGTCCAGGGGGAATCAATTCATTTCCTGTAGCTATAATCCCTACTTTAGGAGCATCGTATGTTTTCACCTTTTGAACACCTAAATTGGACAAAAAACCAATAGAAGCAGGGGACAAAACATGTCCTTTTTCTAAAGCTACAACTCCTTTCTTGATTTGTTCTCCTTGTTTTCTAATATTTGCTTGTGAATAAGGCTTTGGATAAAAAGACAAACTTCCATCTTGGTTTTGTATGACATGTTCTATTTGACAAACAGCATCAGCAGTAGAAGGACAGAAGGCTCCTGTAAAAATTTTTATGGCTTCATTTTCATTTAAAACTATTTTTGATGCGTCATCCCCTGCTTTTATAGAGCCTAAAACCTTATAAACATTCTCATTTCCATTTTTAAAAGCATATCCATCCATTGCAGATTGGTCAAAAGGTGGTAAATCTATTGGAGCCAAAATATTTTCTGAAAGTACTTTCCCTAGTGAATCAATCAGGTTATTTTCTGAATAACCAAAAGAATGGGTGCTATTAGAAATCATTTTCAATGCCTCTTCTATAGAAATCATAGTGTATTATTATTTTTAATGATAATAAATATCGTTTTTTGTTTTTAAATTCAGCAATGCGAATTAACTTTGTACCGCAAAATAAATCTTTTTTTTGACCAAAGATACAGATATTACCAATCAAGAAATACTTCAAGTAAGTAAAGTTCAGGATTTCATAGCACTAGGAAAATTTAGATTAGCCTCTTTAGTTGTTTTTTCTGCTGCTCTTGGATATCTGATTGCATTAGAATCTATCTCTCATTTTAATTGGATACAATTTTCTTTATTGATTATTGGTGGATTTCTAGTTACAGGAGCATCCAATGCCTTTAATCAAGTATGGGAACGTAAGTTGGATGCTAAAATGGAACGTACCAAAAATCGACCTTTGGCTGCAGAAAGATTAACAATAACAGAAGCAATTGTATTTGCTGTTTTAATAGGTGTTCTAGGTGAAATTTGCCTATTTCAATTAAATTTCCTCAGCGGAGTTTTAGGATTTTTAGCCATGTTCTTGTATGTAATGGTCTATACTCCTCTAAAAACCATCAGCCCAGTTGCAGTATTTGTAGGAGCTTTTCCTGGAAGTATTCCTCCAATGTTAGGGTATATTGCTGTAACAGGTCAATTTGGTTTGATTCCTGGAATTTTATTTCTAACTCAGTTTTTCTGGCAATTCCCACATTTTTGGGCTATCGCATGGAAAATTCATGATGATTACTTAAAAGCAGGATTCAAATTATTACCCAGTGCCAAAGGAAGAACAAAAGCAAGTGCTTTTCAGATATTTGTGTATAGTGTAGCCATGATTCCAATAGGAATTTTGCCTTGCATTCAAATTTTGCCAGATGTTCCTCCTATTTGTAACGTATATGCTATGCCCATTTTAGCAGTACTTGGGTTGCTATTTGCCATTCCTGGTTATTACCTTTACAAAACATTAGAAATGAAATATGCAAAACAGTTGATGTTTGCTTCATTTATATATTTACCTGTAGCACAGTTGATTTATTATTTTTTTAAGTTATAAAAACCCATGGAAGAGGTCGAAAAGTATGGAGAAAGAACTCCCGAAGAGTTAAAAGCACAGAGAGAAAGATCCCTGAAGTTAATCACTGTTTTGTCTATTGTTGCTATCGTAATGCTTTTCATGGGGCTTATTAGTGCTGTAGTCGTGAGTAAAATGGACAAATTTTGGGTTAACCTGAAATTACCTTCTGCATTTTGGACAAGCACGGTACTCATTTTAATCAGTAGTATAACTTTATACTTAGCAAAGCATTTTGCCAAACAAAACAAAAAATCATTAGTTCAATTGAGTGTCGGATTGACATTATTATTGGGAATTGGATTTGTAGGTTTCCAAATAAAAGGATGGGCTCAATTAGTAGCATCAGGAAATTATGTAACTGGAGGTGTTTTTTTTCAAAAAGGTGCTTACGGAGAAAAGTTCATAGTATTAAAAGACAATTTACCCATCGAATTTAATGGTGTTAATTATGTACATCAAGGGGATACTTTGGACGAAAAAGAAGAGCAAGCACTGAAAGACTTTATTTATCCAATTTGTCAAAATGACAGGAAATTTATACCCAAATCATTTGATTTAAAAAATTATAGTGCTCCTTACACTATAGCTAAAGTAAAAGTTTCTGAAATTACTCCAAAACCAATGGAATTAAAAGATGGAAAGTTCTATTTTGAAGGTGTAGCGATCGAAGCGGACGAATTAACGACTCTTTTTAACTTTGCATTTGGAATTAAAAATGAGACCCCATACTTTGGTATGAGAGGTGTTTATGGAGAAGATTTTACAATTTCTTTAAATGGAGAAGTATTGGATTTAATAGATCGAAAACTTTACTTCCCTACTACCATAATATCTGAAGAAAATAAATCAGAAATTGAAGCAAAACATTTTGAAGGAGGAAAAGAATTCATCATCAAAGATGGGAAAGTATTTTCAGAAGGTGAGCAAGTGCAACCAAAAGACTTCTACTTTACAGATAAAATTACGCAAAATAATATTTTCATCAATCAAGAAGGTGTTTGGTACAAAATGGGAGCAGAATTATCCAATGGACAATACAATGAATTTTATCAAGCGAGTAATGTAGCAAGTTCATTTGTATATGCACTCACTTTTATGCATGCACTTCACATTTTAATAGGATTTGGATTATTGTCTGTTTTGTTGGTAAGATCTTTCAAAGGATATTACCATTCAGAACACGTAGTTGGCTTAAAAATAGGAGGTTACTTTTGGCACTTCTTAGGAATATTATGGTTAGTTTTATTTACCTTTTGGTACGCAAACACTATTTAGAATAATTCTAAGTGTAAAAAATTGTAAGATTTCTATCAAAATTTAGAGATAATGTTTAAACTTGCACTTTCAAAATAAAATAAAATGGCAGGACACGCTAAAGAACTAGACGCAGCAACAGCATGGGGAGGAGATGGATCCCCTTTTAGATTAACCTACGGAAAGCAAATGATGTGGTTTTTCCTTTTGTCAGATGCATTGACATTTGGAGGATTATTATGTTCTTATGGTTATTTTAGACATCAATATGATTCTTGGCCTGTAGGTGAAGAAGTCTTTAATGCGATGCCTTTCTTAGGAAATGGTTTCCCATTATTGTATGTTGCATTAATGACATTTATACTTATCGTAAGTTCAGTAACTATGGTATTAGCTGTAGAGGCTGGTCACAGAGTAGATAAAAAAGGTGTAATCAAATGGTTGACACTTACAGTAATTGGAGGTGTTTTCTTCGTAGGTTCTCAAGCTTGGGAATGGTATCACTTTATTCATGGATCTCATTATGGAGCAATTCATACTCCTGAAGTTTGGAATAATGGATGGGCAACGATTAAAGAAGGTGCTGAATTAGGAATTTCTCAAGATTTTGTTTTGGATTTTGGACATGGCAAAGTTTTAGGAGCTACTTCAGAAGAACAAGCATTAGTGGCTCAATACATCGCAGAACCATTAGCACACATTCAAGGTGCTAACATGACCGAAAATGAATACGCACCAATGATTCCTCAATTTGCCAACTTATTTTTCTTCATTACAGGTTTCCACGGATTCCACGTTTTGTCTGGAGTTGTTATTAACTTAATTATTCTTATAAACGTTGTTAAAGGAGTTTATGACAAAAGAGGACATTTCGAAATGATAGAAAAAGTAGGATTGTATTGGCACTTTGTAGATTTAGTTTGGGTGTTTGTATTTACATTCTTCTACTTGGTATAATAAAATTTAAATAACTATAGTTAATAATATATAGACATGGTAAGAGACGATTTAAATAGAGATAATGAATATGCTTTATCGGCAAATCATGACGAAGCTCACGGAGTTGAACTAAGAAAAACAATTTGGAAAGTTACAGGTCTTCTAACATTAATCACAATTGTAGAAGTACTTACAGGTGCTTTTGTAAAACAATATATTGATGGAACACCCAACAGTATTTGGCCTGTTATCAAATGGAGTTTTATTGTGCTTACTTTAATCAAAGCGGCTTACATTGTTTTGAAATTTATGCACCTTGGTGATGAGACTAAAAGTTTTAAATATGTATTATTGACGCCATATTTTATTTTCATGGCTTATTTAATCTTTATTTTACTTACAGAAGCGAATCATGTAAATTCTATTCTGTATCCTTAAACTATGGAAGAACCAAAAAAAAGAAGTTTACTTTCTAAGATATTATTATTTGCCGGAATACTTGGTTTTCCGGCTTTTTTTATCATTTTTTTCTCGTTGGGTAAACAAAGGTTTGAGACCCTCAAATATTATGGGGATCACAAAATTATCACCAAAAATATTGATGGAAAAGAAGTTCAAGATACTATTTTTTATCAAGTACCTGGGTTTAAATTTAAAAATCACCTAAACGAATGGGTTACTAAAGAAGATTTCAAGAACAAAATCGTACTAGTGAATTTTGTTTACAAAGATTGTCCAAACGACTTCTGCCCAATTGATTTCCAAAACTTCAAAATGTTTGTCGCAGATGAAATCAACAAAAATAAAGGCTTTGAAGATGTTAGAATTATTTCTTTATTCGTTGGAGAAAACGACACCTTAAATGAAATGAAAGAGTTTATCAAATATCACAAAATCAATACTGATAAATGGAACATCGTTACTGGTGATATGGGGCAAATCTATGATACAGATATGAAAACCCAAAATCCTTGGCAAGAAAAAGATTCTATTTTTGGATTAGAAAAAGTGGCATACAACATGACTTTACTGTTGGATAGAGATATGCATATCAGAGGAAAGTACATAACTTCTCAGACCAGCGAAAACAAAAGAATTACCAAGGAAATTAGTATTTTAATCCGAGAGGAAAATGAAAAGAAAAAGCAAAAAAATTAATAGTATTATTTTCATTCTTATAGCATTTGTATTATTGAGTTGTGATGAAAGTTCTTCACAAGACGATACGAATAATAAAAATGCTCAATTACCCATTTATGGTCACAAAGAATTTATCGAAGGCATTGACAAAGACACGGTTTATCATACAATTCCGTATTGGGCTTTTATCAACCAAGATGGTGAATATGTAGGCACAAAAGATTACCAAGGAAAACCTTATGTCGCTTATTTCTTTTTCTCTCATTGCCCTCAGATTTGTCCGAAAATTCATTCCAATATGGTAGAATTTCAAAAACAAACTAAAGATTTGGATTTTAATGTCATAGCTTACACAGTAGATCCAGAAAGAGATAGTGTAGAAAGATTAAAATTTTATGCAGAAGAGTACGGTTTTGATTTGTCAAACTATAACTTTGTAACAGGAAACCAAAAAGATCTTTATGAGTTAGGTGTAAATGGTTATTTGGTTCCCAATAGTCAAGATGCTTT
>CAWUIK010000066.1:0-17335 GCA_963922585.1 uncultured Flavobacteriales bacterium
TTATATTGGGAAGATATAAACGACCCATTAATAAATGGTTCTTTACCTTCTTATAATGGCAATGTTACAGTTACATTTCCTCAACCTGGAACTTACAGAGTTGAAATATCGGGCGGTTTGACTAGAATAAACTTTAACAATGGGGGTGATAAACTTAAGTTAATATCAATAGAGCAATGGGGTACAGCCATTTGGTCAACTTTTCAAACTGCTTTTTATGGTTGTGAAAATATGATATACAACGCTACTGATGCTCCAAATTTGAGTAATGTAACTGTTATGAATTCAGCATTCAGAGATTGTAAACTTTTTGATGGTGATTTGAGCAATTGGGACGTCAGTAATGTACAGAAGTTAGGTGCAACTTTTCAACAATGTGAAGTTTTTAATGGAAATATAAGTAACTGGGATGTAAGTAATGTAGATTTTTTACAATATACTTTTGCAAACTGTTTTAGTTTTAACCAACCACTAAATAATTGGGATGTGTCTAATGTAACCAATATGATCAGAACATTTTATGGTTGTAATGTTTTTAACCAAGATTTGGATAATTGGAACACAAGCAATGTAAATAATTTTGGTGATATTTTTCAAAATTGTTATGCTTTTAATGGTGATATTTCAACTTGGGATGTAACAGGAGCAACCTCATTGGGTTTTATTTTCGTAGATTGTCATGCATTTAATCAAGACATTTCAACTTGGGATGTAAGCAATTGTACTAATATGAGTACTATGTTTGTAAATTGCTATGCTTTCAATCAAGATATTAGCAACTGGAATGTTTCTAATGTAACCAATTTCTATAGAATGTTTAACAACGCATCCTCTTTTAATCAAGACATAAGTTCTTGGAATACAGGAAATGTTACTAATACAGCAAGAATGTTTTGGGGTGCTACGTCCTTCAATCAGGATTTATCTTCATGGGACATGAGTAATGTAACAAATATGGAAAGAATGTTCCATTTAGCAACTTCTTTTAATCAAAACCTAGGTTCTTGGAACGTAGAGAATGTAGCAAATTTCACACAAATGTTTGACGGTGCTGGTCTTTCAGTTTGTAATTATGACGCTTTGTTGAACGGTTGGTCTTCTCAAAATCTCACAAATTCTATGAATTTTCATGCTGGATATTCAAAATTTTCCAACATCGGAGCAAATTCTAGACAAACTATCATTGATAATTTTGGATGGACATTTACAGATGACGGAATGTTTCAAGTTACATATTCAGTCACTGAACCCAATTGTTTTGGTGGAAATGATGCAAGTGTTATGATTAATACCAATGGATATCAACTGTTTAATCCTTTTATAGTAAATTGGACAGGTGTTTTGAATAATGGTAGTTTAAATACTGTTGGAACAGTTACAGATCTTCAAAATTTAGAGGCAGAAACTTTTAATATTACTTTTATTGATAATGATGGATGTCAATTGTTTAATGAAACGATTACAATTTCTGAGCCTTCTGAAATAACTTTTGATACAATAAATTTTTCAAATATTTCTTGTAATGGGTTAAATGATGGATTTATTGAAGTTCAAACAAGTGGAGGAACAGGAAATTTATCTATTGAGTGGTCTGATGGTTCAGGAATAATAGGGAATACATTACAAATTTCAAATCTAAATGCTGGAACTTACATAGCAAATATTTCGGATGATAATGGATGCATTATTACTGAAAGCTATACGATTATTAATCCTGATGTACTAGATATAAATGCAACAGTTGTAGGTAATGAAATTCTTACAAACGCTTCTGGAGGAACTGGTGCTTATCTTTATGAATGGTCTGGACCCAATAGTTTTTCATCTACCAATGCTAATATTGATAATTTAGAAGATGGTACTTATACGCTTACCTTAACTGATGAAAATGGATGTGAGATTTCTGAATCGTTTGAAATTTTATTTTCAAATATCATTGATTTAGAGTTTTCTAATGTAAAAATATACCCTAATCCAGGAGATGGAATATTACAAATTGAAGGTATAGTAGTTACCACAATTAAGGTTTTTAATACTTTAGGAGAACTTATAGAAAATTACAATGACATGATAAACAATAATGCTTTGGATGTATCGCATTTGAAATCTGGATTTTATATTATCGAATTAATGGATGAAAGTTTAAATTCAGTTTTTATGAATTATGTAAAGAGATAAAAATTAAAACTCTATTTTTAGGGGCATTAGCCCCTTTTTTTGTTTTTTAATATAAAATTTAGTAAGTTTTATATTCGGATTTAAAAAAAAAAATATGTGTAGAAATTTAAAAATGTATTAATTTTCGAAAAAAATAATTTTCCATTCAATCAAATGAGATTCTTAATAGTTTTTTTATTGATAATTCTAAGTTTTTTTCGTTCCCACGCAACTCATGTTGCAGGCGGTTCGATTTCCTATAAATCAATAGGTAATAATGAGTATATCGTAACATTGACTTATATTAGAAGTTGTGTAGGTATAGCTGTTTCGACTAGTAATAAAACATTAAATGTTAGGAATAGTTGTAATGGATCCAGTTTAAATTTTAGTATTCCATTTGTTAATGGCCCATTAGAAATTTCTCAATTTTGTGATTTGCAATTACCAACAAGTGCATGTATCAATAATGTAATGGGAGGTCCTGCAAATTCTTTTGCAAAATTTCAATGGCAGGATACTATAACGATACCTTTTCAGTGTGACGAAGTTTTTTTGAGTTTTGGAGAATGTTGTAGAAATGGAGGGATTACTAATGGTCCAGCAAATTCAAATTATTATAATTTATCTATGATAAATACATTTGATACTACTTTGAATTCCTCTCCTCAAATTTCTTTTTTTCAAACTCCACTAGTTTGTGTCAATCAAAACAACAATATTTCATTAGGTTTTACAGAAAGAGATGGAGGTAGTTTAAAGTATGAGTTAGTTAGTGCAAAAACTAATTTTAATTCCAACGCTAATTACACTGCACCATACAGTCCAACAAATCCAGTTGATGGTATAAGCATTAATAGCCAAACAGGAGAGATTTCATTAAATCCTAATACTCAAGGTAATTTCATAGTAGTTGTAAGAGTTAGCGAATACAATGATATTGGTGTTTTAGTTGGTTTTGTAGAGTATGAAACAACTTTTGTTGTATACAATTGCGGATTAAATGACAATCCTATTGCTTCATCTCAAATTAACAATGTTACAGGTACTATGACTCAGACAGGCAATTATAAAGTAACAGGAGAACCTGGAGATAATGTTTGTTTTGACATACAGTTTTCAGATGATGTAGCTCAAGATTTGGAGCTAGAAACCAATTTGTTAGATATTTATCCGAGTGCTAGTTTATCTATAAACACTTCAATTGCAGGAAATTTGACTGCAACAATTTGTTTGACAATACCCCCTAACGGAGTTAATGAGGTCATATCTTTTATTTGTAAAGATAACAAGTGTCCTTATTATGGTTTTACTTCAGTAAACTTATATGTAGAGGTGAATTCAACCAATTGTTTTATTTCAAATTTTACTGCCAATATCGGTTCTTGTCAGCCGGGTAGTTATTATAACGTATCTGGTACTATTGATTTTACTACCAATATCAACACAGACTCTTTATTGGTAACGATTGACGATGGAAACAATGTTTATGATACGGTAATCTTTCCTCCTTTTATTTCACCAACCAATTGGAGTATTTCAGGATTGCCTGCAAATGGGAACCCAATTTCAATAACTTCAACATTTGCTTCCGATCTTTCTTGTACAACAACAATTAATAGCAATGCTCCAAATGGTTGTATTTGCACTGCACAAATTGGTGATTTTGATGTGTTTGTAAATGGAAGTTTATCCACAAGTTATTCACTATGTTATGGTGATGTAATTGAAATAGTTTCATCAAATGGTTTTATCCCTCCAACTGAAGTAACAGATATTTCTGGACCAGATTATAATCCAGGTATCGGATTTTTAATTTACAGTTGTCCACCGACAATTGGTGTAGTGCCAAGTAATGTTCCTCCTAATGATAACCTTACGAACGACCCTTGTTTTATAGGTTTAGTTGGTTATGGTGATAGTTTTATTGATACTAACGCTTTAGGTGTTCCAAATTTTTCAGGTACATGGGATGACAATACTATTTACATTGTTCCATTAACCTTCTACGATACAGCTAGTGGAACTTATTCATTTATCAACACCTCATTACAATGTTATGAAATGGGTGCTCCATTCCGAATCCAATACCTACCTAAAATTGATACTATAAATGCTATTGATAATTGTTTAGATAATCAATATACTATAAATATTTCAGGAGGTTTACCCTCTGTTGATGGATCAAATTTTACAGTATATAATTTACTGCCTTCCTATGCTAGTTTTGAAAGTAATAGCATAAGCAATGGTGGGAATATTATTATAAATAATTTAGCCCTAGGAGATACTTTAAGTTTTGAAATAACTGACAATAATGGTTGTTCAATCAATATAAATGGAGGTCCTTTTACTTGTGAAAATACTATTTTACAATTTTACTCCGCTTTCACTCCCAACAATGACAATATTAATGATACGTGGAGAATTGATGGACTTCCAGAAGGGAACCATTCCGTAAAGATATTTAATAGATGGGGTGATATGGTATGGCAAACAGAAACTTATGATAATTTTGAAAATGTTTGGAATGGAACCAATGAACAAGGAGAAATGTTATCTGAAGGAGTATATTATTTCATCACAAACATCAACAATCAAGAATATAAAGGTTTTATAGAATTAACTAGATAATGAAAATTATTCTTAAAAAAATACAATTAATTTTTATTTTGATTTTCATAATAGTTTTTGAAAATCAAGCACAACAACAAAGGCAGTATAGTCAGTATTTGTATAGTTTGTTCGCTATCAATCCTGCTTATGCTGGAAATAGAGATTTTATTCAAACTTTAATCACTGAACGAAAACAATGGACAGGTGTTCAAGGTTCACCTCATACTCAATCTTTGATGATTCACGCTCCATTCAACAATAGAAAAATGGGAGTTGGATTGAATATTGTGAATGAAACCATCGGAGCGCATGGAATTACAGGAGGAATGTTATCTTATTCTTATTCAATCGTTTCTCCAAAAAGCAGATTGAGTTTTGGCTTGAGAGGTGGAGGTTATTCTTTTAGAGTATTGAATGACAAATTATCTTATAGAGATGAAAATGATCCGAGTTCTTTGTCTAACGTTCAAAGTAATTTTACCCCTGTATTTGATGCGGGAATTCATTTCCATACGGGAAGATTTATAGCAGGAGCGTTAGTTTCTAATTTGGTAGAATCCAATTTAAAGTTAATCAATGACAATATTGTTTCTGGTGTTTTATCACGTCACATGTATTTATATTCAGGCTATGATTTCGTAATTAATGATTTGTGGAGTTTTAGACCTTCGGTTTTTGTGAAATACGTTCAAAACGTTCCTTTAAACGGAGATGTAAACTTGTCTTTTGTAAGAAACGAAAGAATATCTTTTGGATTGTCTTATCGCACCAGCGGAAGTGCGATTGCGATGTTACAAGCCTATATTACCGAAAATATAAGACTGGGATATGCTTATGATCATTTTTTCAATTTTTCTAATTTTTCTGGAAGCCATGAAGTAGTATTGGGAATAGATTTTAGAAAAAAGAATTCAGGAATCATGAGTCCAAGATATTTATAATATCTTTCTTCATTAGTTTAAATGAACCTACTTTAAAATGAGAGAAACTATATTTTTTATACTCACATTATTTTTTGCTTTTCAGTCGAATGTTTTGGGACAAAAGATTGATAAACTCATGAATCAAATGTCTTATTCTAGAGTTACAGATGCTTTAGAAAAAAGTATTCAAAAAAATGCGCAAAATATAAAATTAAGACTGCAATTAGCCAAAGCATATGACAAAACTGGAAATATTGAAGCCTCATTGTATCATTACAATCAAATTGTATATTCTGATTCTACGTATGTTTTAGAACCATATGATTGGAACAATATTGGGCAGTTCAATCTTGCAGTTGGAGATCTAGACGAAGCAACAAAGGCATTCAGATTGGCTCATAAAAATAATTACCAGCAAAACTTTAAAAATCCAGACAGAAATCTATTTTATAGAATTGAAAACATTGAAGGTTTAAATTCAATTTACTCAGAGTTTAGTCCTTTCGTGTATGATAATCAAATTGTTTTCACATCAGACAGACCCTCCACGCCATATGATATCAACAAATCTGATTGGTCAGGGAATTCGTTTTTGTCCACTTTTGCTTTCGAAAATGAAAAAGTAAATATTTTCAATTCAAGATTCAACGAGTTGTATCATATTGGACCTATAAGTTATGCTTCGGATAAAAAATGGATGTTTATAACAAAAGCGTTTAGAGATATAAAAACTGATGTAAGTAAAACTAAACTTTACCTTTCAAAATTCGAAGATGGAAAGTGGTCAAAACCTGAAAGTATTTCAACTTTGAATTCAGAGGTATATTCTTCTGCACATCCAGTATTTATAGAGAAACATAATATTTTGGTATTTGCTTCAGATAGGCCAGGAGGAATGGGTGGAATGGATTTGTACTATTCAAAATATGAAAATGGAGCATTTCAAGAACCTGTGAATTTAGGTGAAAAAATCAATACACCATTCAATGAAGTTTTTCCAACTTATTCAAATCTAACTCCTGATGTAATTTATTTCTCATCTAATGGTAATGTAGGGTATGGTGGCTTGGATATTTTTTCATTTACTTGGAATGGTGAATTTGCTGAAGATTTTAAATTATTACCAAAATCTATTAATTCTAATAGAGATGATTTCGGAATGTACTTAATTTCAGATACATCAGGTTATGTTTCTTCCAACAGAATAGGAAGTTTGGGATTGGATGATATTTTTTACTTCGAAAAATCAAATACAATAAATATCTCAGGCTTTTTGGTTAATTCAAATAATAAACCATCGGTAAATAAAAAGTTGTATTTATTCGATGAAAACTCGATTCTTATTGATTCCATTTACACTGATAAAGACGGTCATTTTACTTTTTCTAAATTACCATATGCTTCGGTTGCAATAGTACCACAAAGTGAAGATGGAGTAGAAATGATGCTAAGAAGTAAAGGAATTGCAAATCCAAAAGATGGCTTTAAATATGTTTATCTTAAATCAAGTAATGACAATTTATTAGATGTTGTTAATCTGAATGACTTTTATGAATTAACATTGGTTTTAGAGTCATATGATGATATGATTACAAGATGTGTTCAATTTGAAGATGGTACCAAGGCAGTTAAAGTTTCTTTTGCTGTAAAAGATAAAGAGGGAAATTTCATTGAAAAAGTAACGACCAACGATGAAGGTTGTCTGATTCTAAAAAAACTATATGAAAATTCCTATTTGGAGATTCTTGATGAACTAGAAAACGAATTGTCCATGCGATTCAGAAATACTAAGGATGAAAAGAAAATTCAAATCATCAAAGAAGGTGGAGTAATTGTGATTTCGAGCAATAATAGATGTGTGGTATATGAAGACGGAACTGAAGTGAAAAACTTCGTTTTTGTAGTGAAAGATACGCTTGGAAATGTCATTGATACCATTTATACAGACGATAAAGGTTGTTTTAGACTCAAAAAACTATACGATCAAAAAACGTATTTGGATTTATTGGACGAAGATAAATTGGAATTAGGCTTTAGAATAAAAAATACTGAAAATGAGATAATCACAAGTTGGCTGAAAGATAAGAGTGCTATAATTATAAAAACTCCATTAAAATGTGCGGTATATCATAGTGGTGAGCCAATCATAGATAAAAAAATTCTTGTAAAAGATGAAAATGGAGTATTGATTAATAATATTTTTACAGATAAAGAAGGATGTTTCATAATGAAAAAACTAAAAGGTGATAATTTAACTTTGGAATTGATTGATGAAGATATGGTTACTTTAAAATCTAAACTTAATTTTAATGAAAATCAAGTTGTTTTTGATAGAAGTTTGAATCAAAAAGATATAACTATTAAAGGAAATTTAAAATCAATTGGATCAAAGAATCTTGACTATTCATCTATCAATATCGTTTTGTATTCTGATAATGGAGGAGAATTGCAAAGAACTGTGGTTAACAAATTGGGTGCTTTTGAGTTTAAAAAATTATCAGATAAGCTAGAGTTAATGTTGAAAATTATTGATGATGAAGATGTGTTAATTAATTCTAAAATGATTGAAATATCAGGAGAGATTTCGGAATATGATAATATCAGAACTAAGGTTATATACCTACTCAATGAAAATAATGAGAAATTCAAAACAGCACATATAAAAGAAGAAGGAAACTTCAAACTGAGTGTGGATTATAAAGAATTAGAAGCGTCTAACAACAAACTAAAAGTAGATCATTTTGAAGAAATTTCAAAAGACGATTCCAAAACTGATAAAATAGTAACCAAGAACATCTATTTTGAATTTGGAAAATGGGACTTGAACTTAGAAGCTGAAAATATTTTGGATGAACTAGCAAAATTGATGAAAGTGAACCCTGAGTTAACCGTAATTATAAATGCTCATACAGATGCAAAAGGTTCTGATAAACAAAATCAAATTCTTTCTGAAAATAGAGCAAACTCAGTTGAATCTTATCTGAGAAATAAAGGGGTTAAATCAACTCAAATGGAAAGTCATGGTTATGGAGAGACTAAATTGCTAAATCATTGTGGTAATGGTGTAGAATGTTCAGACGAAGAACATGCAATCAATAGAAGAATAGAGTTTGAATTTAAATGGAATAGGTGAGTTGTTTGATGGAAGATGTTTGATGTTTTTTTGTTGTCCAATGTCTTATCATTAATTTACAAGGTTTTAAAATTACGGATAGTTAAAAAAAATTGCGCCCTTTGCGAATAGCCTTTGTGTGCTTTGCGGTTAAAAAGAATTTTTGTTTTCCAATTTCATTTGATGGAAGCTGTGTGATTTTTTTTAGTTAAAATTCTTGTTTTACACCACCATTCTCAAAGTTTTCCTAATAATAAACTGATACCAAATTATTGCAATGAAATACAACATTGCTGTACAGAAAAAAATTATAGCAAAAGCAATATCCATTTTTCTCATCAACCCAAAAATTAGGGAAGAAACCACAAAACTTCCATTCCAGATAAGCGCCATTAATGAGGCTGTGATTTCATGATTTTCTTTACCTACATACCTCATAATGATTTCCGTAGTTAATGGTTGAGCAATATTCATAAGTGGCTGCCTAAAAGTATAGGCAATCAAAGCTAATGGAAGTGCAAAAGACCAAGTGTTATGAAACTCCATAAACGCAAGCACAACTAAGCAACTCACTGCCAATGTTTGAGTGAGTGGAATTGCTACAGCAAACCCTAATTTGTTTTTTATTCCTGGAGCAAATAACATCATCCCAAAAACAAGCGAATAAGCAATAAATCCATAACCAGAAAAAGTTCCATAATCCATTTTAAATACACTATTGAAAAACAATGGAATAAATGGAATGCTCATCCCTGCTCCTACAGCAATAATAAATGTGGGGATCAAGGCAGCGCTAATTTTTTTCCAATTGTAAGAAGAAAACTTCTTTGATGTTTGAAAATTTTCATCCAATTTAGGTTCATATTCATTTTTGATGCTCCATGAAAAATAAATACCAACCAAACTCAAGAGAGCGATTGCAATTAAGCAATTTTTGTGATCAAAAAAATCCGAATTTATTGAAGACAATGAAAAAATAATAAAACCGCTCAATACAGCCCCAAAACTCCAAGTTGCATAAGCCAAAGTAATCGATTTGGTTAAATTTTCAACTTTAGCATTACGCATTATAAAAGGTATTTTTGAGATTTCACCAAGGCTAAAAGCAATGCCCCAAAAAATAAATGACAGATAAATTGCCCAATCTGCTTTTGCTTCTATTGCGACAATGGCTAAAAGTGTTAATATAGGTAAACTCACAGCTGCTGTTTTGAAAAACCCTGCTAATTTTTTATTTCTGATATAAATACCCAATGGTAACGAAATAAATAAAACACCCAAAAATCGTGATGCAAAAAAAGTAGCATTTTCATTATCGGAGTAGCCTTTTGTTTTGAGATACAATAACAAAATCAACATCAAACCTCCATTCACCAATTGCAAAGCAGCCTCAGTAAGAATGACATTCCAAATAGTCCTACTAATATTTTTATAACCTGCCAATTTGTGCTTCTAAATATGGAATAATATTATGTTTTTCTGAGATTTCAAACCATTGTGTATTTTTATCTCTTTTAAACCATGTGATTTGTCTTTTGGCAAAATTTCTCGTGTTTTTTTGAATCAAATCTACCGCTTCTGCGAGTGAAATCTCTCCATTTAGATACGAAAACAACTCTTTGTAACCGACAGTATTTAAAGAGTTTAAATGCTGAAATTCCTGTACAGATTTTACCTCTTCCAACAGTCCTTTTTCCATCATGATTTCAACACGTTTATTGATGTTTTCGTACATTTTGGGTCTTTCTGTAGTCAAACCTATTTTGTGAATTTGAAAAGGACGTTTTTTTATGGTGTTTTTTCTAAAAGAGGTGTAGGTTTTTCCTGTTGCTCTGCATACTTCCAAGGCTCTAATCAACCTTTGCGGATTTTGAATATTCATCGATTGATAATGCTCTGGATCCAATTGTCTCAATTCTTCTTGTAGTACTTCTATACCTTTTTGTTCTAATTCTTGATTGAGTTGAACTCTTATATTATCATCTTTAGGGATATCATCTATTCCTTTACAAACGGCATCTACATATAATCCAGAACCTCCCACAAGAATTGCAATGTCATTTCTCGAGAATAAAACTTCTAATTTTTCTATGGCATCATTTTCAAACTTCCCCACATTGTATTCATCCTCTATAGAAATATGACCTATGAAATGATGTGGAATGCCATTCATTTCATTTTCATCTGGTTTAGCAGTACCAATTGATAATTCTTTAAAGAACTGACGACTATCTGCACTCAAAATTTCACATTCGAAGTGTTTTGCTAATTCGATAGACAAAGCAGTTTTTCCAATGGCTGTTGGACCTACAATTACGATAAGATGTTTTTTGTCTTGTACCACTTTATTCTTAAGAAGTACAAAGATATATTTTTATAAGTTTTTACTCAATTGAAGAATAAGTTTTATCTCATCAACGTTACATGTCCACTGAATTCTCGAATTTCTCCATTAGTTAGTTCTACAGTAAGTGTATAGAAATAAACACCATCAGATGCAATCTCTCCATTGGAAATACTTCCATCCCAAAAGAAAGCAACGTTTTCTAGGGCATATAAAAGTGTTCCCCATCTATTGTAAATAGCTCCTTTCACATTTTTTATATAGTTGCTTGCCACTCTAAACATATCATTAGATTGATCACCATTTGGTGTAAATATGTTTGGTATTATTATTTCTGGAATTTCCTCCACAGTAATTGTTACAGAAGTGGAATCTTGACAAGCATTTGCGTTGCTTACTACTAAAGATACTTCATAAACACCACTTTCAAGGTAGGTAGTAGAAGTGTTTTCATTATTTGAAGTTGATCCATTTCCAAAGTTCCATGAATAAGAAGTAGCATTCGTAGATTGGTCTGTAAATGTTACTTCCAATGGCGCTTCTCCAGAAATTGTTGATGGAGTAAAACTTGCAATGACACTTTCATTTTCAATATCAAAAAATAAGGTGTCATTACCACAATTGTTGGTTGCTACTACATAATAATTTGCTCCAAAAGTAAATTCTTCTGTAGTATTTGTGCTACCGTTAGACCAAGTGTAGGTGTCACCACCAGAAACTGAAATTGAAACTTCATCCAAAGGGTCACAAACAAATAAATCTCCTGTAATTATTGCAGTTGGAAAAACACCGATATTATTTACTGTAACAAATGCAGTGTCTGTTCCACATGTATTGGTTGCGACTGCATAGTATTGCCCTGCAAAACCTGTTGTAAAATCATTTCCTGCAAAACTATTGTTCCATGTGATGGTACCATCTCCAGAGGCGGTAAGGGTAGTTGAGCCACCAGAACAAACATCAGTATTACCACTAATAGAGACATTAGGAGAGTATCCGTTGTCTACAATTTCAACAAAAGCAGTATCAGTACCGCAAATATTGGTTGCTACTGCATAATAATTTCCAGCAATGTTGGTCGTAAAGTCATCTGCATTTAAACTATTATTCCAAGAGATCGTTCCATCAGTACTGATACCGGAAAGGGTAGTGCTAATTCCATCACAAATAAATAAGTCTCCTGAAACTGTAACTGATGGAGCACTTCCTAAATCGTTTACAGTAACAAATGCAGTGTCTGTTCCACAACCATTGGTCGCCACAGCATAATAGTCATCTGGTATATTTGTAGAAAAGTCATTACCTGTGAAATTATTATTCCAAGTGATGGTGCCATTTCCAGAAGCAGAAAGTGTGGTGCTTTCTCCAACACAAATATCCGTGTTTCCAGAAACGGATACATTCGGAGCAGTTCCATTATTGGTAATAATTGCGCTTAATGTTTCAGAATAACAACCATCATCTATAGTAACATCATATGTTCCTGCAGTAGAAACATCAATGGTGTTGGTCGTTTCTGTGGTACTCCATAGATAACTAGTTCCACCTGATGCTGTCAATGTTAGGGTTTCTCCAGGACATAAGTCATAACTTGTAGGAGAGATGGTTTTGGTGGAAGGAGTTGCAATGGTAACTAAAATACTATCTAGAATAGTGTCGTTACAAGTGGCTCTTACACCAGCATACAAGTAAAAATCTGCATTATCTGATGTTGTTGAGTTGTATGTTGTATTTTCTACATCATTTACACTAAATGTTCCAGTTCCTCCAGACCAAATGATTTCAGAGTAATTTCCAAAGGCGTTTGCAGAAAGATTAATTGCATCTCCAGCACATAAAACCAAAGGTTCAGGTGTTGTAATATTGATTCCACTTGGCATTATCAACGCTTGACATCCATTGTTAGTATATGAAACAGTACCATCGTATTCAAAGTTTGCAATAGCACCATCACCTCCAATTAAAGAAGTCCCTAAATAAGTTACTGTATCTCCACAATTGGCAGGCGTTGTAAAATCTATAATTAAAGTTCTAGGTGTAGATGCTGAATTTGAAAAGTGACCATTAGTTGTCGGGCTAGGAAGGTTTTGATACAAAACATATAACGTATCAGATAGATTGGCAAAACTATTAGCAGTTACATTAACCATCTGACTGGTAATTAACAAAACACTTGCTCCAGCAGGTAAGATAAATGCTGGAGGCTCAATCAAATGACCGCAACTGGTAATAGTAGCATTAATATTTGCTGTAGTTGTAGCAGTCTGCGCATCTTGAATCAAACCTAAAAAACTATTATTAGGCCAATCCACTACCATTAGAGATGCATCTAAAGGATTAGGACCAACTTTAAAACGAACCATTTCGTTACCGTTTTCCGGAGTTCCACAAGCATCTACTAAGATACTTTCTATTTCAAAACAGTTGGTTGGTGTTTGTGCTGAAATTTGTATTCCAATAAATGGAACTAAAATGGCAACTATAGTTTTAAAAGCTTTCATAAGTGCAAATATTTTTACTTTAACAAAAGTAACTTAGATTAAGTTTAAACATATTATAGAATAATTAGGAATAGTTTATTTAAAAACTTTGATAGATTGAGACATCATACCATCATGAACAATGATAAAGTACATTCCACTTGCCATATTTAATTTTGAAATATGGATACCATTTTCATTTGTTTCCAATTCATCAGAGTAAACAATGGCACCAAGAGCATTCACAATTTCAATTTTCAACGATTTAGAGTCCGTTTTATAATTGACCACCCAATTTTCTTCATCGTAGAATACACCGATTGTATTGTTTTCGAAGTTTACAGTTTCTATTTGTGAAATCTTAAAACTTCCATCATAATCATAAGTGAGTAATCTGTAGTAAGAAACACCACTCAAAGGCTGGTAATCAACCATGTTGTAGTTGATAGTATAGTTTGAATTTCCAGCTCCTTCATGAGTTAAGATAGGGTTGAAATGAATACCGTCTTTACTTCTTTCGATGACAAAATGAGATACATTGATTTCGCTTGCTGTTTCCCAACTTAAATGTACTTTGTTTTCGTTGGGTTTTGCATCAAAATAGGTTAATTCTGCGGGGAGTGGTGAGGCTAGATTTGCCAATGTCCAAGGTGAAAATGTAGTTACACTTGGAACAGTAACTGTAAATCCACCAGCGATTGTTCCAGTTGTTTGTCCAGGTAGTATTTGATCTACCCATTGATTCAATGTACTGTTGTATCTCTGAGCAATCATAGTACTGAAATCATTGTAAGGTGCAATTGGCAATTCACTTGCTAAATATGAAAATGTAAGTGTTGCTGTTCCAGAAGGTCCTGTTTTGTCAATTTGCCAAAAACGATCAGCAGTTGCATCTCTATTGTCAGGAGTAAGATTCGATTGACTTGCCAAATTCGTAACCAATTCTGGACTTGTAGGCCAAGGAAGATTTGAAGCAGGTGTATGATAAGTAGATAATGATACTAAACCTACTGTACCAGCCGTAACATCAAATGTAAATGGAATATACGTACCACCTACAGCATCAGAAAATGGATAAATATAAGCACCTGTATTAGAACCAATATTCCAAGATATTTTTCCGCTGTTGTTTCCTGATACAGCACCTGACTCATCAATAATAGAACCTGTAGTTCTTGTAATGGAAGTTGTTGCAGGATTATTTAATCGTAGTATATTTCCATTTAGCAACATATATTCATCATCTAAATCTAAAACTCCTGTTGCATCTAATGTAACATTGTCTAATAGGTTTATATTTCCAGTTGGTTTTGTAGAGGTAATGTTATGAAATGTTTCTGTAAATGAATTAGTGTTTATGTTTTGATCTAATGAACCATCTAAAATAACTGTTGAAGTAGCTTCGCTAAATCCATTAGCATTGTGATTATTGTTATAATCTCCGGCAAGATTCATTGTTCCATTTGGGTTTAAATCTAATAAACCTCCATTGTTAATATTGAGATTCCCATCAAGATTAAGTATTGCAGTAGCACTTTCGTTTCTCAAAATAGCGTTATTAGCACTTGCAGCTGTTCCATTTATCGATACTGTTTGGACATTTAATTCTCCAGTTCCAGTTGTAGCAACAGAAAGTGTACCTGTTCCAGCAGTTTTTGAGATGGTGATGTTATTCATAACATTCAAAATACCAGTGCTTTGTATTTCTAAGTTTCTGTTGGTGTTGTTGTTACTTGATATAGCAATTGAATTACATTCTCCAGTTCCATTAAAAACTTCACAATTATTACTAGCGTTTTGAGAAATGGTAACATTTACTGTAGCATCAGGAACTGTAAAGTCATCCCAGTTGGCACAGAAAAACCAATCTGTATTTACTGCACCTGTCCAAACTCCTGCACCAGAGGAAGCTGTAACTGTAAAACCAGTAGTAGCGCAAGGCTCATTTAAGTAATCATAATCAGCAGGGGCTGCATCATAATCCGTATTATTTGCGTATCCTTGCCAATTGGTAATATCATTAACATATGCTAAGAGTTCAAACTTACTACCTGTTTTTGGACCAACGTATTTTACTTTAGAATTGTTAGCAATTCCATTAACATCGGTCACATAGCAGTCCATGCCATCAATAAATGTAGATCCAGAAGTACTAGCGTAATTCGGAGCAGCTTCCCATCCTATTGCGGTCCATCCATATAATATATTGCCACCAGTATAGGTGGCATCATGTCCATTATTTGTTCCATTATTCCAATTTCCACCTTGCATTATCCATACTTGATCACTAGAATTCCAATTCATTTGTTGAACATTGTAATTAGTGACTAAAGAACTTATAGACCAGTTTGCATCGTCTTTAACTCCACAAACATATATGTCGAAATAATCCATTCCATCACCTCCATATAGTGTGTTATCAGGTCCTTCAATACAAATTACAGAACCTGAAGGAAGTGGAGGTGCTGAAAGTGAACGGGTAAATCTTACAGTCCCTTCAGTATTTCCCCATTGACCAGCAAAAATTCTTTCGTATCCATTATCAGTGATTTCAAAACTAGTTCCAGGTGCAATGTTTTTAAAAGTTATGAAACACACTTCATCTGCACTTCCAGAAGCATTTCTGGTTGTGTTAACTGCAACGATGGCGAAATCTCCTCTATCAAAAGTTGTAGAAATTGGTATATCAAACAAATTACTTGTAACGGTTCCATAAGTTCCATTTGTGGCATCTAAAGTATAGTTTACACCATCTGCATCATGAATAAGATTACTAAAAGAAGCAACACCACTTGTCAATGATACTACAGTAGTACTAGAACCACTTAAAGATCCGGTAGAAGTGATTGTTATATTTCCTGTAGCATCGATATCTATATTTCCACAAATATCAGCGGCTCCAATTTCTACAGCAGGAACCATTGTATTATTCAAGGCCGTAGTTACAGGCTGTTGTAGATATATTAATTGTGAAGCAGTTACTTGAAAAACATTTTGTCCATTTGCACTAAAACAATTTGTAAAAGCAGAAAAACCAGAAGTACCTGTTGCAGCAGTTGTGACATCGCTATTTAAGATTCTAAATTGAAAATCATCACCGTCTATATTTCCGTTACCTGAACCGACACCACAATTTAAACTAATTCTTAATGAAACAGATACATTCCCATTATCTGGAGCAGTAATATTCATTCCAGTAAAAGTTAAATCTGTAGCACCAATTACAGCGGATCCTACTAGTGTAGTACCTACAAATAAATCAGCACTTTGTATTGCTGCTGACCAATCATTCATGGCATTACCTGTTCCTTGTGATACAACTATATCTTCGACAATTGTAGGAAGATTATCAGCGTCTGATACTCCTCCTCCATCACGAATAGTGAATTGCCATACTTGGATACCAGTACCAGAGGTAAGTGGGCCAGGAGTATTTACAGTTGAAGGAATTACTGCACTTTCTCCACCTACAGGAATTATATCAGATTGATTACTTACAGTTAATGTGGTTATTGTTCCTGTTAAAGCTGGACTCAAATAACAAACTCCAGTATTATTGTATTCATATATAGCAATATGGTAGGTCGTACCAGCAGTTAAGCCAGTTAAGTTTACAGAATTTCCAGTACCATTGTAAACCACAAAACCACCACCAAGAGCATCTCCACTTCCATATGTAGCATTAGCGGTGTATGTAGTTCCC
>CAWUIK010000067.1:0-17293 GCA_963922585.1 uncultured Flavobacteriales bacterium
GAAAATATAACTAGAAGCAGTTTCATGGATTTGTTTTATCTTAAAACCTTAAATTTACAAAAATGTTTAGTTTTTGAGAAATATTTTCAAGTGTTTTTGTACTTATGGTAAAAAGTAATTTCAGAATAATCTATTTTGCTTAAACATTTAACCTTGATTTTGGTTTCTAACTAAAAAGACATTATAGTTGAAAACAAAGATGAAATTCAATAATTTTCAAGAAATATTAGCCCACATAGATAACTTCGATCCAAAACTTTATGGGCACACAAGAAATTTCATAGATGGTAATGTTTCTTATTTATCACCGTATATTTCTAGAGGAATTATTTCAACCAAAACAATTTACAATAGAATTTTAACAAACGGACATACTTTTCAATCTGCAGAAAAATTTATTCAAGAATTGGCTTGGAGAGATTACTGGCAGCAAATATGGTTGAACAAAGGAAATGCAATTGATTATGATTTTAAAAATCCTCAACCCAAGGCAAATTTTGAGGGAATACCACATTCTATACTTAACGCTCAAACTGGAATTGAAGCAATAGATTCTTCCATTAAAGAATTATATGAAACTGGATACATGCACAACCATCTCAGGATATATTTGGCGTCAATTGTGTGTAATGTTGCTCAATGTCATTGGTCGATTCCTGCCAGGTGGATGTATTATCATTTGCTAGATGGAGATTGGGCTAGCAATGCACTGAGTTGGCAATGGGTGGCTGGAGCCAATAGCAGTAAATTGTATTATGCCAACCAAGAAAACATCAATAAATATACATATTCTAAACAAAAAAATACTTTTTTAGATACTACCTATGAAGTCTTGATGAATAGTAATCATATTCCTGAGATATTAAATGAAAAAAGTAGCTCAATCTTATCAACTAATTTGAGTCAATTTGAGAATGATATTATACTAAACGAAGACTTGCCTTTGGTTTTGTACAATCATTACAATTTGGATGCGGAATGGCTCAAAGATATTGAAGCGAATAGGGTTTTGATTTTAGAACCTAGTTTTTATGAAAAATATCCTGTTTCTGATAAAGTGATAGAACATATCCTATTTTGGGCATCAAAAATTCCAAATATTCAAATTTTCAAAGGTTCATTTGAAGCATTGCAACAACAATTTCAGGGTACAATTCATTTTAAAGAACACCCAATTAATAGCCATTACAAAGGTGTAGAACATCCAAGAGATTGGATGTTTGAAGTAAAAGGATATTTCTCATCTTTTTTTGCTTTTTGGAAAAAGTGTTTAAAGTCAATTCAATGATTCAAGGGATATTATAGAGGAAAAAATTTTAACTAATAACGCATTAAAACATTAAATAAATGAATCTTAATAAGAGTGAATTAGCAGCAATGCACAAAGTGAAAAGATTGAACATAATTAATTCCATTTCAGGAATAAAACCGGCTAATTTGATTGGTACCTCAGACAAAGAAGGTAATTTGAATGTAGCCATTTTTAGTTCGGTGGTTCATATAGGAAGCAATCCTGCATTATTGGGATTTATTTTGCGTCCCAGTTTCGATGTTAGAAGAGATACTTTTGAAAATATAAAAGAAACACAATACTATACGATAAATCATGTTGGTACATCCTTTACAGAAAATGCTCATGCTACTTCAGCAAAGTATTCAAGAGAAGTTTCAGAATTTGAAAAATGTGGGCTGATACCTGAGCTTTTAGGAGGTTTTGAAGCACCTTTTGTAAAAGAAAGTCCATTGAAAATAGCCATGAAATTTGAGGAAATTATTCCAATTCCAATTAACGATACAGCAATGATTATTGGCAGTGTTGAGTTTATTGATATTGCAGATGGATTAATTTCTGAAGAAGGATACATCGATTTTGATACCTTGGGTAGTGCTGGTGTTTCTGGATTAAATACTTATCACAGCCTTAAACAAATTTCACGATTTCCCTACGCAAGACCAAAATAATTTTTCATTTACAATGAAAGGATTTAAGCAAAAACTCCCTACCAAAATTTGTGTCTCTTGTCAAAGAACCTTTAGTTGGAGAAAAAAGTGGGATAAAAATTGGGAACTGATTAAATATTGTAGTGAAAAGTGCAGAAAAAACAAATAATATGAATACTAAAATCGCCATTTTATTTCCCCATCAACTTTTCGAAAATCACAGACTTTTTGACTTGTGTGATGTTATTTATTTGGTAGAGGAGGAATTGTTTTTCAATCAATATCCATTTCATAAACAGAAAATTGCTTATCACAGAGCAAGTATGAAGTTTTATGAAAATTATCTTGTAAATGAAAAACAAAAAGAAGTCATTTATGTTGATGCTCAAGAAAAAAACGCTTCAATTGCTTATCTTTTGAAATCGATGTGCAATCAAAATATAAAATGTATACATTATATTGATGTTGTTGATAATTGGCTAGATAAAAGATTAAAATCTAATGCGTTAAAATTTGGGATTGAATTGGTTTGTTTTGAAAACACTTCATTTTTGAATAATACTTCTGAGGAACTATCATTTTTTGATTCGAGTAAGAAGAAATTCTTTCAAACGAAATTTTACACAGAGCAAAGGCTACGATTTAATATATTAATGACAGACGAAGCCAAACCTGAAGGAGATAAATGGACTTTTGATGCTGAAAATAGAAAAAGGTTTCCCAAAAATAAAATAGCACCGACAATTAAATTTCCTTCTTCAGACGGTTATTTTGAGGAAGCCAAAAATTATGTAATGCAACATTTTGCAACTAATTATGGGGAACTTCTTGATTACCCTCTTTATCCTCACAATTTTGAAGAGGCAAAAATTTGGCTAGATGATTTTTTGGAACAAAGATTTTATGCATTTGGAGATTATGAAGACGCTATCTTATTAGACGAACACTTTCTTTTTCATAGTGTTTTGTCACCGATGCTCAATAATGGTCTGCTGACTCCAGATTATATTATTGATAGAATTCTTAATAAATATCACAAAAATGAAGGCGTACCAATAAATGCTTGCGAAGGAATTATTAGGCAAATTATTGGATGGAGAGAATTTATAAGAGGAGTTTATATTACCAAAGGTACGCTAGAAAGAACCGTAAATTTTTGGGATTTCAGTATAGAAAATCAAATGCCTAAATCCTTTTATACTGCTGATACAGGAATAATACCGGTAGATAAAATTATCCAAAAAATACTGAAAACGGGTTATTGTCATCATATAGAAAGACTTATGGTTTTGGGAAATTTCATGTTGCTAAGCGAAATTCATCCCAATGCAGTATACAAATGGTTTATGGAATTTTTCATTGACGCTTACGATTGGGTTATGGTACCCAATGTTTATGGTATGAGTCAGTTTGCGGATGGGGGAGTGATGTCCACAAAACCTTATTTGAGTGGAAGCAATTATATTATGAAAATGAGCGATGCTCCTAAAGGCGATTGGCAAGAAATCTGGGATGCACTTTTTTGGAGATTTATAGATAAAAGAAGGTCTTTTTTTCTCAAAAATCCAAGAACAGCCATGATGGTAAGAAATTTTGACAAAATGGAAGTAAATAAAAAGCAACACCTTTTGAGTGTTGCTGAAGATTATTTAAAGACTATTAGAAATTAACAATTATACTTTTTCAATCACAGTAGCATATCCTTGTCCAACGCCAATACACAAGGTTACTAAAGCATATTTTTTGTTTTGTTTGTGCAATTCTAACGTGGCAGTTTGCAAAATTCTTGCACCTGTCATTCCTAGTGGGTGTCCCAAAGCAATTGCGCCACCATTAGGATTGATTCTGCTGTCATTATCTTCCAATCCTAATGCTCTTGTACAAGCCAAGCTTTGAGCGGCAAACGCTTCATTTATTTCAATAATATCCATGTCATCTAATGTCAATCCGGCTCTTTTTAATGCTTTTCTACTCGCTTCCACTGGTCCAATTCCCATGATTCTTGGCTCAACTCCAGCCACAGCACTACTTACAATTCTTGCTTTGGGAGTTAATTGGTTTCTGTTTGCTGCTTCTTCCGAAGCTAAAAGAATGGCTGCTGCACCATCGTTTAGACCTGAAGCGTTACCTGCCGTAACAGAACCGCCTTCTCTTCTGAATGCTGGGCGTAAGTTTCCTAATGCTTCTAAAGTTGTTTTTGCTTTGATAAATTCATCATGTTCGAAAATAATTGGGTCCTTTTTTCTTTGTGGAATAGATACGGCAACAATTTCTTCGGCAAGTCTTCCAGAAGTTTGGGCTTTTGCAGCTTTCATTTGAGACCAATAAGCAAATTGATCTTGATCTTCTCTACTTATTTTGTATAAGTCAACTAAATTTTCAGCTGTTTCACCCATTCCGTCCACACCGTAAATTTCCTTCATTCTGGGGTTTACAAAACGCCATCCAAAACTAGAATCAAACATTTGAGAATCTCTTCCGAAGGGTTGTGACGCTTTGGAAATGACCCAAGGACCTCTTGTCATGTGTTCAACTCCACCACTGATATAAATATCTCCATCTCCAAGTGCAATGGCTCTTGCTGCGTTGATAGTAGAAGCCATTCCTGAAGAACATAATCTATTTACAGTTTCTCCACCAATAGTTACAGGAAGTCCAGCCAAAAGCAATGACATTCTAGCTACGTTTCTATTATCTTCACCTGCTTGATTGGCGCAACCAAAAAGAACGTCCTCAATTTCATTGGCATTCAAAGTTGTATTTCTTTGAATCAATTCTTTCATGACCAAAGCTCCCAAGTCATCTGTTCTCACTGGAGCCAATGTTCCTCCAAAATTTCCTATCGGAGTTCTTATTGCGTCTATTATGTATGCTGCTTTCATTTTTTTATATTTTAATTATTTTCACAAAATGTTTTAAGTTTTTTGAGACCTAACTCGTAATCAGGACCTAAGAATTTATCCATCAAACTACCGAAAATTCTCGAAACTGGATTATTTCCCGAATCCGAAGTAAAATCCCACTTTACGTTTACTTTTTCATTGTTTATTGGAGTGATAGACAGTGTAACAATAGCATCACCTCTGCCTCCAAAATAAAGTTTGCTTGTTACAGATTCATTTTCTTTTACAGCGATGATTTCCATTTCGCCATAACCCACTTTTTTGGGATGACCTTTCCACTTGTAGGATGCTCCAACACCTTCTATGATGTCGTTGTATTCGTGAACTGCATTCTCATCTCTTGCTGTCCAAGGAGACCAGTTTTTTACAAAATGCTGCAAAGAGTTGGTTTGTTCAAATACTTTCTCAGGGGAACTTTTTACTTCAATAGTTCTGAAGATATAAGATTTTCTGGGTCTAGAAAAACCATAAACCACAACCAATATGACTATGAAAGCGAAAATAAGTAAAATGATTTCCCAGATATTCATAAACTTAATGATTTAATTATTTACAAAAATAACAATTAAAAAGTAAAAGAAAGTGGATTTGTGAAGGAAGGTATTATTTATTAAACGATTAATTCTCATCAAACTTTAATTCCTTATTTTCCATTGCTTTTTCCCAACCATATGAGAATATACCATGATTATTTTCTGTAATATTTTCCATGATTTCTTTCACTCTATCTTGAATTACTATAGGTAAATCGTAATAATCAGCATCGACTTTTGTGTTTCTATCATGGTCTAAAACACCGTTTTGATGTCTTACGCCACATTTTTGACCGTTTTGATAGATTAATATCTTGATTCTTCCATCCATATTGCCATTCATACCTACAGTGCCATATACCATAATTGGATCAATTAATCCATCTTTATCGTAGTCATCTAATTCAAAATATTTTGTCCAAAATGAAATTGAATATTCTTCAGAAACTTCATTGCCTTCAGATAGAATAAAATCTTTCAAACTCCATTCTAGATTAAATTCATCATTCTCAAATAGAAAACAAAATGCTTCTAATTTATCATAACATTCCTTTCTTTCTTTACATTCAATCTTATGTTCAGTTAGAACTAAATAGTGCTTTCCAACTTTATCATTAAATTCATAAATTCTAAAAATTGGAAATTCTATATTTAAATCTATTTTTATATTCGAAGTAAAAATTGCATCGACTTCATCTTGGTTTAATTGTCTGCTATTTACTTGTCCCCAGAATAAATTAGAAACTATAAGTAAGAATAGAAATGGAAATGTCTTTTTTCATTTTGTATTGATAATTAGTTTAAAAGTTTCGTTTTCAAAAATTATTAATTATTTTATAAATCTATCATTGTGAATGATATAGCCAAAACTCACTAAAAAACTCCAAGGTTTTTCCATGCCATTGTAGTGATTCAAACTAGCGCTTAATGGTCCAATAGGAGAATGGAATACGGCACTCAAAGAACCAATAAAATAAGTGTCTTCAATTATGTTTTTGTTTTGGCTTAAATCATAAAACGGTTGGTTGTATTTGTTTTTAGAAATATTATTGAAAGGTTTGAACAAATATCCCTCTGCTCTCAAATCTATATTGCTGGTTAAAGAAAAAACTGTTTGCAAACCTGATGCAGCAAAGAAATGAGTAGCATATTCTTCAAAAAACATCGCTCTACTTTCATAAGTAGGTTGAAAATTTGGAGAAACAATCACGCTAGCTGTATAATTGTCCAAAAACTTTTCGGTAAATAAAGCACTTGCGTCTAAACTTATTCCTAAAGAAAATCTTTTGAAAGTATTAAAGTATTTTTGACCTTTCAATCTAAAATTGAGAAACTCATGTGATACATTTTCAGATGGGAAAACTAAAATTGAAGTACTTCCTGGAGTTGTATTTTCTATACCCCAAAAATAGGAAGCATTAAATTTTAAGATACTTCCTTTACTAGAAAATTGTTTTCTATTGAGACTAGATTGCTCATATTTTATGTAAATATTTTGACCTCTTAATACAGTTAAATCAGTTGTGTCGCTTGTAGTAAATTCATCCGTTTGGTAATATCTATTTTCAATTAATCCATTTGAATATCCCAAAGTTGCTTTTCCAAAATAACTTATCGGATAAATTAGGTTTGCACCAGCATATCTCTCATTTTCAACGATAAAAGAAGGCTTTGATTCTTCAAAGAAAGTGGCAAAACTTCTAAAATAATCGAATCTGTTAAGTGTATAAAAACCTTCTACAGAAAACGGTGTTTTATAATTAAAATCAAGTTTACCATTGACTTTTGCAGAACCATAATATTTACCAAAATAAGATTCTCCTATTGTTTCAAAACCAATCTTCCCCAGACGAGCATATTTGATTCCCATATATCCAGTGTTTATAGGCTTAGAACTAAAAACTCCTCCAAATTTTATAGAAAAAGGCCTTTGAGTATATACATCAAGATATAATATGTATTTACCTGTTTGAGGATTGTATCTAGCCAAAGGATAAATGAACTTTAATTTGGAATCTGCAATTAGTCTAAAATATCTTTTTTTGAGTGTTTTCAAATCCAATTCATTGTTTTTTTCTACTAATGATTTTTTGATATATGAAGCTACATTTTCGTTTACTCCAGACACTACTATATCTTCAAATATCATCGGGCGAAGTTTACTGTAAAACTGTATTCTTTTTTTCATTACTTCTTCAACAGTCACTCTTCTTTTGATAAGCATTTTGATAGAATCCATAACTGCCATAGTGGCTCTATATCCTGCTTCTATTGCCTTATCGCCTTCATTAAAGCCGAAAATACTTATGGGTTCATCTGGTTCAATAAGAATACCATTTTCACAAATAATCGATGAGGGATCTCTATTCAGAATCATAGTTTTTAACTGAGAAAAAACATCGTCTTCATCTGGAGGTGAAGTAGTGTCTGTAAAGTTTACTCCTATAATAATGTCTGGAAAGAATTCTTCATACATTACATCAGTTGGGAAGTTGTTATACAATCCTCCATCAAACATTAATCTACCGTTTACTTTGATAGGTTTCAAATAACCTGGATACGTCATTGAAGCTCTTACTGCTTGATTTAAATGACCAGAATCAAATACAACAGGAGATTTACTAACTACATCAGCTGCGACACAACGAAAAGGAACAAACAAACTATCAAAATCATAAGAGGCAACCTTACTTACTGGAGAAAAATTAACCATGCTTTCATAATCTAAAAGAACCGGATTGGTAAAGTTGGTAGGAATAATTTTAGTAAGTGAGAAGTCTTCAGTAAGTTTAATGTCTATCCAAGATGGATCTGGTTTTTCTTTTCTAAAGTAGTGGTCAAATTTCTTTTCAATAGCACCAGATGACATCATCTGAAACTTATCTGTCATTACTAGAGAATCAATCAAATGTGGTGACCAACCTACGGCATACATACTTCCTACTAATGCGCCTGCACTTGTTCCTGTTATATAATCTATTGGAATGTTATTTTCTTCAAGAGCTATTAAAACTCCAATATGAGCAAACCCTAGAGCACCACCTCCACTTAATACTAGTCCTACTTTTTGAGCATTAGATAATAATGTAAAGAAAAGAAGAAAAGATAGTATGGATAGTTTTTTAAACAAATTGAATTGTGTTTTTATTTTTACTTAAAATAACGACTTCAAAGGTCTAAAAAAGTTGCTTTAGTTTAAAGAATATAAACGTTTTTATTTTTAAATATTGTGAACAATCAGTTTATTCTTTCAAAAAGTATTTTTTTTTGAATACTTCGATTAATTCTTCATCTTTCTTATAAACATCAAGCATTGTTTTTAAATGACCGTTATTTGTGCCTGTAGAAGTGAAATAAGCGATGTGAATAGGGTATGTCCCTGAAGGTGTCATCGTTTTAGTGATTTTCTTTACCAACAAAGTGTCAATTAGGTTTTCCCATTTTGGGTTTTCTTCTTTGTTTACTATGTAATTGGTAACATCAAATGGATTTTCTAATCTTACACATCCATGACTATAGGTTCTTATGTCTTTTTTGAAAAATGATTTGGAGGGTGTATCATGAAAATAAACTGAATGTTTGTTGTCAAAAATAAACTTAACTTTCCCCAATGCATTTGAGTTTCCACTTTTTTGTTTGATGGTATATTTGAAAGTATTTGGATTAGCATTTTTCCAATCTATATCTTTGATAGCGACTCCATTTGTGGATATTGCATAACCATTTCTTTCCAAATAAGTAGAGTCTTTTTTCATTTTAGGAATCAACTCTCCAGAAGTTATACTGTAGGGTACGTGCCATTCAGGATTAACAATAAAATACTTCAGTTGACTTTGAATTTCGGGAGTGGGTGTATAAGAAGTACCTACAACCGTTCGATTATTGATAATTAATTCGTTATTTTCATATACTTTAAATAAAAATTCGGGAATATTGGCAAAGAAGTAATCTTTTCCCCAATCTTCCATCCAACGCCATCTTTCTAAATTGATAGCCGCTTGTAAGTAGATTTTACTTCCTGAATATTCGAGCATTTCGGCAGTGTGTTTTCCAATTAGTCCATCTGGAGTCAAACCATTGTCTTCTTGAAATAATTTTACTCCTTCTACTATTTGTATTCCAGTATCTGAAGAGGAAAGATAATCGAGTTTTATTAAAGCTAATTTAGCTGTTTCATAAGATTTTAGGGAATCTTTTTTAAAGTTTGGAATGGAAATAAACTCATCTGTAATTTCATTTTCTGACACATATTTTGCCAATGCTTTTTGTAATTTTCGGTATTCAATATGTTGAGGTTGTAGAAAGAGTAATTGTTCTATTAATTTTCCTTTTTCCATTACTTTGTTAAATGGAATTAAAGAGGTTTTAAGTTTTAAATCTGTGTAAACTTTGGGTGAGTCTATTAATCCGTAATGTAAGTGATTTCCAAATTTTACATAACTATTACTCAAGGTGATTTCCAATTCAAGAGCGTTTTGAGCATTAGTTTCAAAAGCGCTTTTATAAATACTCAAAGAATCTAAAAGATAATGTTCTGGATTTAAACCAAATTCTTTGGCTTTTTTCAAAAGCTCCATCAATTGATTTGCTTCTTCACTCAGTGTGAAATTGTCATTGAACCAGAAGTTTTTGAAATCATTTGTTTCATAAACACTTTTAAGAATAGAATCTTGAGGCTTAAAAACATATTTTTTAAGATATAATTCTAACTGTTCAATCTCTTTTTGATGGTTATCAATATCCAATTCTTCTTTTGATGGGGATGTTTTATCAGATGAATTACAACGAATTAAAACACTCAAAATGAGAAATAAAAGGATATAAAATGTAAATTTCAAAAGGGCTTGTTTTTAAAAAGTTTGCAATGGTAGTAAATATATCAATACTATTTCTAATATTATGTGTTATTAATTTTAAACCATTTATAAAATTGACTAATGTATGTATTTAGAGGGTTAAATTAGAATGGAAGATAGGAGATGGTTGATGGGTGATGGTTGATGTATGATGTAAGATGGGTGATGGGAAATCAGAAAGAATGAGACAATTGGTTAATTTGAAAATGAGTTAATTTGAAAATGAAATATTTAAATAACCTTTCACTCATCAGATTTTACTTCAAATTCTAAAACTTTGTTTCTAAATTCATCCCAAAATGCTGGAGGGTTTCTTGTGATTGAAATTTTTTGTTTGTTCATTGGATGAATAAATTCAAGGCTGTAACTGTGAAGAAAAAGATTGGGCAATTGTAAAATATTTTCAAACATAGCATTGTGATGTCTGTTTCCATATTTGTGGTCACCAACTATAGGATGTGCTATTTTATTGGCATGAATTCTCAATTGATGTGTTCTTCCTGTAATGGGTTCTAATTCAAGTAATGTGTATCTCGAACTTGGGTAGGGCGCTACTGGAATGGGTAATGTAAAATATTCTAAAGGTTGATATTTCGAAGTGGCTTCTTTGTAGTTGCCTCTTTCATTTTTTACGGGAGAATCAATGATTCCATTTTCCATAACATGACCTCTTACCAATGCTCTGTATTTCTTATGTATTTTACTTTCGGTAAATAAATTTTGAAATTCGGCTACAAACTCTTTTTCTTTAGCCAACAATATCAGACCTGAAGTTTTTCTGTCCAATCTATTGATGGGATATAATTTACCTAAATTGTTTTGTTCAGCTAATTGTAAAAGAGAATCATCTTCAATGTTTCGAGCATAGTAGGAATGATGCACCAAGACATTATTGGGTTTGTTCAAAACCAAAATGTAATCATCTTCATATAAAACCTCAATCTGTAAACTCATCGATATCTCTTCTGTTTTTCTTGGTAGGGCGTCCTTTCAAACCTTGCAAATGATTGAGTCGGTTTTGCGATTGAATTTCTTTTAAAACTAGCAAATCTTCTTCAGGGGTAGTTTCGATAAGGTGTTCGGTAAGCAATTTGGCGCCAATTCTAGATTTTGGAATGTTGATTACTTTGTATGTTTTCCAAATAGGATTGTTTTTGACTCCAATTTGAGCACCATTTGATACGATTTTAGATGATTTACAAATTTCTCCGTTGAGTTGTATCATTCCTTTTTCACACATTTTACTCGCTTCCGATCTAGTTTTTGAAAGTCTCAAGCACCATATCAATTTATCAATTCTCATAATCACAAAATTAGGTATATTTCTAAATAGAATGTTTATTTTTGAAGAATTATAATGACTTCGATTCTCAAATACCTATGAAATATCTTTTACAAACATTGATTTTATTTACTTCTCATTTTTTTATTTCGCAAGAGTTTGTGGATATTCAGCCAGAAGATGTAACGATAAAAAGGGATATTTGGGGTATTCCTCATATCTATGGCAATAGAGATGTTGAAGTCGCTTTTGGTTTGGCTTATGCCAATGCAGAAGATGCTTTTGTAGAAATGCAAGAGATGTTTATCATCGCCAAAGGACTGAATGGAAAATACAAAGGTAAAGAAGGAGTGAAAACAGATTATATGCTTCATGCCTTAAATATTCCAGAAAAAATTGAAAAATGGTATGACATTCAAGTGAGTTTTGAATTTCAAATGTACCTAGATGCATATTGCCAAGGGGTGAATTATTATGCAACTCATAATCCCAAAGAAGTCTTAATGAAAAATATTTTTCCTATTACTCCCAAAGAAGTTTTGCAAGGTTATGCTTTTTTTATTGCCATAGAATCACATATGGACAAAGCCATTGGAGATATTCTAAAAGAAGAAAAAATCACTTCACAAACCATCGCTACAGACTTGTCCAAAGGTTCGAATGGAATGGTTATTAGCGGAAAATTGATTCAAAGTGGCAAAACCACTTTAATGATGAATCCTCACTTACCGATGTACGGTTTAGGTTCTTTGTTTGAAGCACATTTGGTGAGTAAAGAAGGACTCAATATTCACGGAGCTGTTTGGCATGGTGGCGTTTCTTGTTTGCTTGGAGTTAATGAATTTCTTGGTTGGACTTCCACAACGAATGATGTAGATAAAAATGACACGTATGTTTTGGAAATGCATCCAAAAAACAAATTGGAATATACTATAGATGGTTATTGGTTGGAATTGGAAGAAAAAAAACAAAAACTAAAAGTAAAAGTATTGGGAATTCCAATTACCGTGAAAAAGAAAATGTACACAAGTGTTTTTGGGCCAACATTTATCACCAAACATGGTGTTTATTCTGTTTTTTATACTTGCTATGATAGAATTATGGGAGCAGAACAATATTTTAGAATGAACAAAGCAACTACTCTGGATGAGTTTAAGGAGTTATTTACGATGCAAGGAATTCCGGATGAGAATTTTATATATGGAGATAGACAGCAAAATATATACATGATCAACAATGCTCCTATTTCAAAAAAGTTTGAGCAATTCAATTACGAAGAACTTTTGCCAGGAAATACCTCTGTTATGCAATGGAATTCGTTCCAATTGGTTCCAAGTGAAGATATGATACAATACGAAAATCCATCATGTGGATATATCTATAATTGTAATCACAGTCCTCAAAAAGCATCAAGCCCTTGCTATGAAATACCAGATTCGCTTTTGGCTGTCAATTATTTCTACGACTGGAAAGGCGACAACAGTAGGTCATTGACGATTAAGAATTTTATGCAAAGCAAACAAGGAGAGAAAATCAGTTTGGAGGAACTCAAAACAATGAAATACTCACAATCATTGCCAGAAAACGCTCCCATACTTAATTGCTACTTCGAGTTGATGCAATATCAAAATGATCCTGAATTTTCTGATTATAAGGAGTTTTTCGAAACTTACAAAGATTGGGATTTCAATTTTGATAAAACTTCAAAATCTGGAACTCTATTTACATTGATGACAAGGTATATATGGGAAAACACAAACAGTGGAAGAGAAATTTTATATGAAAAAACCTCCTTTGATAAATCTGTTTATCTTGATGCTTTGACATACACTCAAAAGTATTTAGGAAAATATTTCAATGGTGAAATTATTCCTTTAGAAACAATATTAAAGCATCAAAGAGGTGACAAAGAAATTGGTATTGGTGGATTTCCAGATGTAATGGCACTGATTTATCCATTGGAACAAAAAGATGGCACATTAAAAGCCTACGTTGGAGAAAATATCACGATGTTTATAGAGTTTGGAGTCGATAAAATTTCGATGGAATCCATTGTCCCTTATGGAAGCAGTAATAAAAAAGAAAGCAAGCATTTTGACGACCAGATGGAAATGTTTACCAATCAAAAATTAAAGAAAGTTTCGATTTATGAATATGAAATTTTACCTACCATTGTAAAAACTTATCATCCTTAATTTAAGTAGATGAGGTATTACATTTATTAAAGTTCTATGCTTTTCTAAATCAAATTTCCGCACTACTGCATGCTAGCTGTCTGTCCACTTTTTTGAATAGACCTTGCAAAACTTTTCCTGGACCAACTTCTACAACCTCAGAGCATCCATCAGTTAGCATTTGATTCATTGTTTGTGTCCATTTTACAGGAGCCGTAAGTTGAGCAATTAAGTTTTCTTTAATTTCATTAGCATCAGTTACTCCTTTTGCTACTACGTTTTGATACACAGGACAAATAGGTGTTACGATTTCAGTTTCAGCAATCGCAGCAGCTAATGATTGTCTTGCTGGTTCCATCAAAGGAGAGTGAAACGCACCACCAACTTGCAATAAAAGAGCTCTTTTAGCACCTGCTTCTGTAAGTTTTTCGCAAGCCAGTTTCACAGCGTCAACACTTCCAGAAATTACTAACTGTCCGGGACAATTATAATTTGCAGGAACAACTACTCCATCTATTGATGCACAAATTTCTTCCACAACATTGTCTTCAAGTCCTAAAATAGCAGCCATAGTGGAAGGCTCTGCTTCACAAGCTTTTTGCATGGCTTGCGCTCTTGCTGAAACTAATCTCAGTCCATCTTCAAAACTCATCGCTTTGGCAGCTACTAAAGCAGAAAATTCTCCTAATGAATGTCCTGCAGTCATTTGAGGTTGGAATTTATCTCCCAAAACATTGGCTAAAATTACAGAATGCAAAAAGATTGCTGGTTGAGTCACTTTTGTTTCTTTGAGTTGTTCGTCTGTACCTTCAAACATTATTTCTGTAATGTTGAATCCTAGTATTTCGTTTGCTTTATCAAACATTTCTTTAGCAAGAGAAGAACTTTCGTACAAATCTTTACCCATTCCTATAAATTGTGCTCCTTGTCCAGGAAAAACGTATGCTTTCATTTTTTTGGTTTTTTATATTTTTAATCTCTACTTATAAAGAATTGTGCAACCCAGTATACCACAGACATTAATGCACTTAATGCAGCTACTACATAAGTCATAGCAGCCCATTTTAAAGCATCTTGAGACATTTCGTATTCTTGTGTATTTACAACATTATTGGTCTTTATCCATGCTAAGGCTCTTTTTGAAGCATCAAATTCTACAGGAAGTGTGATTAATGCAAACAAAAATAAAACTAAATTTAATACAATCATTAGAATGATAAATTCAGTAACTGGAAACACTGAAAATAGGATGTTTCCACCTATAAAAGCAATCATAGTTATGATTTGAATGATACTACCACTTGCATTTTGAACGGGAACCAATTTACTTCTCAAAGTAAGTGGTTTGTATGCTTCAGCATGTTGAATGGCATGACCACATTCGTGAGCAGCAACTGCAACAGCAGCAGCACTAGAACCAGAATAAACAGCAGCACTTAAATTAACAGTTTTGTTGATAGGATTGTAATGGTCTGTTAATGTTCCTTGAACACTGGTTACTTTCACATCTTCAATACCATGAGTAGTGAGCATTGTTTCAGCAACCTCTTTTCCTGTCAAACCAGAAGATAGTTGAATTTTAGCATATTTATTGAATTTTGATTTGAGCCTGAAACTCACAAACATACCCAAAAGCATGAAAGGTAGCATCAATAAAAGCGGCCATAAATGAAGTGTTGCAAAATCCATAATAATTAGACTGATTAAAAATTACACCACAAAGTAAATAAACTAGATAATATTGAAGTTGGAAAAAATCGTTAATTTTTCAAAAATTATTCACCTCTGTACGCAACAAAGTTATTTTCAGATTCATAAAGTTTTACTTCGTAAAGTTGAGCTCCTAATTCCAAAATAGGTAAATCCAGAATTTTCCATATTTCTAAAGTTAAATTTTCTGTACTCGCCAACTTATCTTTCATAAACGGAACGTCCAAATTGATGTTTTTGTGATCCAACTGTTCAGTTACAAATTCTTTGATAATGTCACTCACTTTTTTTAAATCTACACAATAACCTGTTTCAGGATTGGGTTCACCGCAAACTGTTATGAATAATTCATAATTGTGTCCATGCCAGTTTTTATTGGAACATTTTCCAAAAACCATTTCATTTTTCTCATCACTCCAATTAGGATTGCGCATTTGGTGCGCAGCATTAAATCGCTCTCTTCGAGTTACATATACTTTGGGCATTACTCTAAACTTATTTTTTCAATGAATACTATATTTTTATAAAGATAACAAAAATGTTTGAAATAAGTTTTGAGATCTAAAAAGAATGAAGTTATAAAGCACTTTTTACTTCCAATAGAAAGGATTTTACTTTTTCAAGTTTTTGAACAATTTCTAATGATTCGAAAGCATCTTCTTTATTGCCTTTGAGTTTGTCTTTGGCGCCTTGAAGAGTGAATCCCCTTTCTTTAACAAGATGATAAATCAATTGAAAGTTTTTTAAATCCTCTTGTGTAAACATCCTATTGCCCTTTTTGTTTTTGTGAGGTTTGATAATGTCAAACTCTTTTTCCCAAAAACGAATTAATGAAGCATTTACATCAAAAAGTTTAGCAACTTCTCCAATGGAGTAATATAATTTTGATATGTTATTTTCTAAATGAATCATCTCTGCGTAAAATTAAAAATAATTGTAAAGCTATAACTTTTGATTTAGTTAATTGTTTAACATTAAATTGTTTATTTATGGATTTTGATAATTGAGGATATAAATAAATCTTTGCTCACATAAAAATGTTTCATTTTAGCTGTAAATAAAAAAGCCCTCAAAAATAGTTTTGAAGGCTTTTAGAATATTGTGAATTTATAAACTTATCCATTTACCTTTTTGTGATCGGCTAAAAATTGAGCCAAACCAGAGTCGGTCAAAGGATGTTTCATTAAAGCAAGAATCGCACTCAATGGACCTGTCATTACATCTGCACCAATTTCTGCACATTCTATAATATGCATTGGATGTCTTACAGATGCTGCTAAAATCTGTGTGTCAAATAAGTAATTGTCATAAATAGTTCTAATTTGGTCTATCAAAGTCAAACCATTGGTAGAAATATCATCCAATCTACCTATAAAAGGTGAAACGTAAGTAGCACCTGCTTTTGCAGCAACCAAGGCTTGTCCAGCAGAAAAGATTAAAGTACAGTTGGTTCTAATTCCTTTATCAGAAAAATATTTTATCGCTTTTATACCTTCTTTAGTCATTGGGATTTTTACGACAATATTTTCGTGCAATTTAGCTAATTTTTCACCTTCTTTTATCATTCCTTTGTAGTCTGTAGCAATAACTTCAGCACTTACATCTCCATCTACAATATTGCAAATGTCCACATAATGTTTAAGGATTTTCTTTTCTCCTTTAATACCTTCTTTTGCCATTAAGGAAGGATTGGTTGTTACACCATCCAAAATTCCAAGGTCTTGAGCTTCTTTGATTTGCTCCAAATTTGCTGTATCAATAAAAAATTTCATAAGTATTGTCTATATTTTTTCTACAAAGTTAGTATTCCTCTAGATACTATTGTGAATTTACTATTAAGAATTTAATTACTTTTTCCACAAAAGAAATTTTTAAAATATCAGTTTCCAAGTTT
>CAWUIK010000068.1:0-17235 GCA_963922585.1 uncultured Flavobacteriales bacterium
AAACTGATTTTGCTGAACCAAAGTGATCTATCAGTTTTCTAGCAACACTTACACCCACTTTTTCGATTTCCAAAAGCGCTATTTGATATTGTATGTCGTCCGTTAAATTTTCCAAGACTTCAAAAATACATCAAGGTTTTTTTATTTTACAACAAACGAACATAAAAATTTAATTCCACATTATATATCATTGGTTTTATTGAACTCGATGCAGTTATTAACTAATTTTATCTAAAAAAAATGAAAAAAAAAATAACTTCAGTGGTCTCAGTTTTAAAAAAAATACTCAAGTTTGCTAAATATTATTTGAATTACTAATTTTATAAGGAAAACAACTTAGTAAAATGGCAACAAACAAACCACGAGTATTAAAAGATTTTGAAAAACTGGAGACAGAAATTCAAGAACAAATTAAATTAGCTTATCCTTCTGGATTTTACCAACATTTGGTAAGTTATGTAGATAAAGAAGGTCAAAAAAGAATGGCTTTGCCTTTCGAAACAGAAGACCGATATTATCTAGTTAGAATGAGTATCCAAGAAGCAAAAACAATCATCGAAGATGATGATGATTATGATGATGATGGAATGTTGAAAGACGAAATCCAAGAATCTTACGCTGGAAAGCATGGTGATGATTTTGGTCTAGACGAAGAAGAGGACGAAAAAGACCTTCCAGATGTAGATGATGATGAAGATGACGAAGATGATGAAGAGGATTAGTCTTTAGTCATTTGTTTTTATTGAGAAAAAAATCAATTGAGATTTTTCTCAATTGATTCCGTATTTTTTGTTGCCTTTTTTTAATCTATTGTTGCTATGCACTTTAACTCAATGCATATTGGGGATGGCAGAGCATTTATTTCCACAGTTGTTCTGCATGGCTGATTGTCTTTGAAGTATTCTGCATAAACTCTATTATATGTTTTGAAATCTCTTTTCATATCAGTTAGGAATGTTGTTACATCAACCAAATTTTCCCATTTAGATCCAGACTCTTCTAAAATAATTCTTACATTATCAAATACACTTTTGCATTGCGCTTCAAAATCAAAAGTTTCATAATTTCCGTTTTTGTCGTACTTCAAACCAGGAATATTAGCTTCTTCACTTCCCGAACCAGCTGCTCTTGGCCCTACACCAGATAAAAACAATAAGTTCCCGACTTTCCTTGCGTGAGGATATAAACCCATTGGCTTAGGTGCTTTTGTAGAATTTATTTTTGTATTTTCCATATAATTTTTTTTGTAAAAATACACAAACTCATTCAAAACTAAGTTTTAGAAAAAGAACTTTATGAATATCCATCAAAAAAAGTAACAATTTGAAACAAGTTATCGTTAGAACATGAACCTTTTTTGGATGACTTTGTATATCTTGTTTGTCAGAAAAAATGTTTATCTTTATCACTTCAAAAGTTTTAAATGACAGGAATAGAATTATTAAAATATAAATTAGAACAATTCATCAGAAAATACTACACCAATCAATTATTGAGAGGTTTGATTTATTCTGGAGGAATATTAGTTAGTTTTTTCTTAACTGTTCTCATCGTTGATTATTTTGGTCAGTTTAAAGCTGATGGAAGGACTATTCTTTTTTATACTTTTTTACTAGTTGGAATTACAATTATTGGATTTAACATTATAATTCCCCTTCTCAAATTAAGTAAAATTGGTAAATCAATGACGCACGAACAAGCGGCACAAATTGTAGGACAACATTTTACTGATGTAAAAGATAAAATATTAAACACACTTCAACTTTACAACTCAAACGTTACTGTTTCACAAAACCAACTTGAACTTATTACTGCTTCTGTTAATCAAAGAATTAATCAACTAAAACCTGTTCCTTTTGCCTCAGCAATCGATTTTTCCGAAAACAAAAAGTACCTAAAATTTTTAATCATTCCTCTTTTTGTTTTTCTAGGGATTTACATTGTAAAAAGCGACATCATTACCAATGGAACGAACAGATTAATGAATTATGGAAATGTTGCTTTGGATGAGCAAAATGTGCCTTTCAAAATTCAAATAGACAATGACAGTTTAGAAGTTTTAGAACAAGAAGATTTTGAACTTTTGGTTTCAGTAAAAGAAATTAAATATACTCCTGAACAATTATATATTGTGATTGATGGAAAAAGTCATAAACTCAAAAAAATAAACAATAAATCTTTTTCTTACACTTTTAGAAATGTTCAAAAAAATCAAAATTTTTATATCACAGCGCAAGAAGTGAACTCTCCAAAATATGATTTGAACACTATCCCAAAACCATCCTTACTTGGTTTCGATTTATTATTAGATTATCCAAATTATACAGGATTAAAAAGTGAATCTTTCAAAAACATAGGTGATGTAGTTGTCCCTGAAGGAACAAAACTAAAATGGGTTTTTAACACCAAAAACACCAAGAACATTACTTTCAAGTTAAGCGATTCAACTTATCAATTAAAACCCTTAAGTGCAAATGTTTTTGAAATAGAAAATCAGTTTTTTGAAAACGCAAATTACAGTATCGCAACTCAAAATGAATATACAATTGGAAAAGATTCTATCAGTTATTACATCAACATTTCGAAAGATAAATATCCAAGTATCAATATTACTGAGGCACAAGATTCTACCAATAATTTAATTCATTATTACAATGGTTCAATCAGTGATGACTATGGTTTTACAAAACTCAATTTTTACTATCAAATTATTACTCCAGAAGGAAAAGTAAGAATTTCTAACAGTCAAGCACTTCCACTTACCAAAAACTTTAATAAAGACCAGTTTTTTCATTATTTTGACCTTTCTACACTTAATTTAAATCCGGGAGAAACTGTATCTTATTACTTTCAAATTTGGGATAATGATGGTATAAATGGAGCGAAATCTACAAAATCAAATTCCAAAACCTACAAAGCACCTTCGCTACAGGAATTAATGGATCAAACAGATCAAGCCAATAAAGACATCAAAGACGATTTGCAAAAAAGTATTGATGAAGCAGAAGCACTCAAGAAAGAATTAGCAGAAATAAAAAAATCATTACTTCAAAAAGACAAACCAGATTGGCAGGACAAAAATAAATTGGAAAACTTTTTGGACAAACAAAAAGAGTTGGAACAAAATATGGAACAACTTCAAAAGTTGAATGAAAAAACTCAAAAAGAAAACAATCAATTCAATCAGCAAAGTGAAGAAATTCTGAAGAAACAAGAAATGCTCAACAAACTCTTTGATGAGTTGATGACTGAAGAAATGAAAAAACTCTACGAAGAACTTCAAAAACTCATGGAGCAAATGAACAAAGATAAATTGCTCAAAAAAATGGATGAGATTGAAATGTCTCAAGAAGAAATCAACAAGGAGTTAGATAGAGCATTAGAGCAATTCAAACAACTAGAATTTGAACAAAAACTAGAAGACATTACGAAACAACTTGATGAACTTACTGAAAAACAAGAAAAACTTTCAGAAGAAACCAAAAACAAAGAAAAGTCAAATTTTGAATTGAACAAAGAACAAGAAAAAATTGATGAAGATTTCAAAAAACTTCAAGACGAGTTAGATGAATTAAATGAACTCAACGAATCTTTAGAAGACAAAAATCCGATGGCTGAAACTGAGCAAAAAGAGCAGGAGATTAATCAGGAAATGAAAGAAAGCAAAGAACAGTTAGGTGAAAACAAAAACAAAAAAGCAAGTGAAGCTCAAAAAAGTGCAGCAGATAAAATGAAAGAAATGTCTCAAGAAATGAAAGACATGCAAGCACAAAACGAAGAGGAATCTGCAGAGGAGGATATGGATGCTTTGAGGCAATTATTAGAAAATTTAATCAACTTTTCTCTTGACCAAGAAAGTGTAATGGATGAATTTCATGGTCTAAATACAAGAGATCCTAAGTATGTAAAGCTGGGACAGGACCAAAGAAAATTGAAAGATGACGCCAAGATGCTCGAAGACTCACTATATGCTTTGAGCAAAAGAGTATTACAGTTAAGTCCTTTTATCAATAAGGAGGTTTCTGCGATGAATAAAAACATTGAGGAATCTTTAAAATACATTACAGAACGTCAAACTGCTATGACCATGGCAAAGCAACAATATGTAATGACCTCTGTAAATAATCTTGCACTTTTATTTGATGAAGCATTACAACAAATGCAACAACAAGCCATGAACTCAAAACCAGGTAGTGGAAAATGCAATAAACCCGGTGGAAGTGGTGCTCCAGGAGGAAAACCTATGTCCATGGAGCAAATGAAAAAGCAAATGCAAGAGCAATTAGAAAAAATGCAAAAAGCAATGCAAAAGGGTGAAAAACCAGATGGCAAAGAGGATGGCAAAGAAGGTGAAGGAGGCAAAAAACCTGGAGGTCAAATACCTGAAGGCGAAGGTGGAGCTGGTCAAGGGCAACAAATGAGTAAGGAGTTGGCACAAATGGCCGCTCAACAAGCTGCATTAAGAAAACAGATTCAGGAACTTTCACAAGAACTCAACAAAGATGGTTCTGGAGCAGGAAATGGTCTAAAAGAAATCGAAAAAGAAATCGAAAAAGTAGAAGAAGATATCATTAATGGAAAATTATCTCAAAATACTATAAATCGTCAAAAAGAAATTATGACTAGGCTTTTGGAACATGAAAAAGCTCAACGAGAACAAGAATACGATGAAAAAAGAAAGTCCAATGAAGCAATAAGTCAAGAATTTAGTAACCCTACGGAATATTTGAAGTATAAGGAGAAAAAAGCCAAAGAATTAGAATTGTTAAAAACTATTCCGCCTTCTTTGAAACCTTATTACAAAAACAAAGTAAATGAGTACTTTGAAGAATTAGATAGATAGTATTCCTTAAATTAAACCTATATGACTACAGATTTACTTCCTACAATGCATTCCATAGATTTTCCCTCAGTTGCTGAAAATATTCACTTAGTAGAACAAATGATAGATTCTGTTTGTGAAGAACAAAAAATCGCTGAAGATCATTATGGAAACATTCTCATTGCAATGACTGAAGCAGTAAACAATGCAATTCATCATGGAAATGGGTTAAATCCAAATAAAAAAACTAAAGTTTCTTGTGATAGAAATAATAATCAACTCAAATTTACAGTTATTGATGAAGGTCCAGGTTTTGATTATGAAAACTTACCAGACCCAACAGCACCTGAAAACATTGAAAAACCTAATGGTAGAGGTATTTTTTTAATGAAAAATTTAGCTGATGAGATTGTCTTCGAAGAAAATGGAAGAAAAGTGGAATTGCTTTTTAACATAAATTAAATATATTCTGTTTAAAAACAAGATCTTACAACTTTTAACTCAATTGTTTTTCATAATTAGTTCTACTTAAGCAATATTTTTTTACGTTTTTTCGTCAAATAGTTTGTAAGTTTTTTTATTTTTACGAAATCATAAAATTTGATAACTGCATTATTATGAAAAGAATTTTACTTTTTTGGATTACACTATTAATGTGTAACTTTTCTTATTCTCAAATTTTTTCTACAAAAGGAACAGATTTTTGGTTTGGATTCATGGAGAATTATAATGCTCCTACCCTTAGAGTTTACATTAGTTCTGATGTTGCTACATCAGGAACAGTAACTATACCTGGTCAAGGTTTTAACCAAGCATTTACTGTTGCTGCAAATGGAACTGCCGTTGTAACAGTTCCAAACAATCAAGCACATATAACCAGTAGTCAAGTTGTTGAAAACAAAGGGATTCATGTAGTTTCAAACGATCCTGTAACTGTTTATGCTTTGAATTACGAAGCATATTCTTCTGATGCTGCTATTGTATTACCTGTAAATACATTAGGTGTTGAATATTATGCTGCAAACATTAACCCAGCTGTTGTTTCTGGCTCTCCTATGCCTACAGAAATTTTAGTAGTTGGTGTTCAAAATGGATCATCTATTCAAATAACTCCTTCTGTAGCAACTTTAGCAGGAAACCCGGCTGGTGTACCTTTTACTATTAATTTAAATCAAGGAGAAGTTTACCAAATCAAATCTAGTTCTGACCTTACTGGAACGTATATAATCTCTACTGGAGCATGCGAAAAATTTGCTGTTTTTAGTGGAGCAAAATGTACTAACGTAGGTGGATGTAATTATTGTGATCATCTTTCAGAGCAAATGTATCCAGTTTCTACTTGGGGATACAATTATGCAACATCACCATACCAAACAAGAAACGGAGATGTTTTTAGAATCATTGCCTCTCAAGCTGGAACAAATGTTTCTATTAATGGTGGAGCACCTATTGCATTAGGTGCAGGACAATCTCATCAACAAAACTTAACCACTGCATCATACATATCTTCTAACAACCCAATTATGGTTGTTCAATACAGTAGAGGTGGAGATTGTGATAATGCCAATGCAGATCCATTTGCTATAGTACTTAGTCCAGTTGAACAAACTTTAAATAATATTACATTCGATGCTTTTACATCTAATGTAATTTCTTCCTATTTTGTAAATATCGTTAGCCCAACAGCTTCAATCGGTTCAGTAACCTTAGATGGCGTAAACTTAGCCGGTTTTTTCACCCCTTTAGCATCTAATCCTGCTTATTCTCACTGTAGAAGAAACATAACACAAGGGAATCATACTATAGTTGCACCTGGAGGAGTCAACGCATATGTATATGGATATGGTTCTTATGAATCTTATGGATATGTTGCCGGAGCAAGTTTAGATAATCTTGGACTCACATTTGATGCTGATGTTCAAGGAGCAAACTATGCTTTTGATTTTATTCCTACCGCACAAATTTGTATGAATTCACCCGTTGATTTTAATGGTGAAGCAGGGACTTTTACTGTCTTGGATTGGAATTGGGATTTTGGAGATGGAACTACAGCCAACGGACAAAATGTTTCACACACTTACCCAAATGCAGGAACATACACAGTTACAATGTCTGCTGATATCAATAACTTGTGTGCAGTTGAAACGATTACTATAACACAAACAATAAACATTGGCGATTTTCCTCCTACAACAACTATTACTCCAAGTCCTTTGACGATTTGTCCTGGAGATAACGTAAATATTTCTGTAAATACTCCTCAAGTGGGAGCAACATATTTGTGGAGTAATGGTGCCACTGCAGACAACACTAACGTTTCTCCAGCAACTGATGAAACATTTTATGTTACTACATCATGGTATGGTTGTTCAAATTTGGATTCTGTAGAAGTAATCGTAAACATCCCAACTGGTGGACCTTCTTGTAGTGTAATCTATGCTACTACAACAGGAACTGGAGATGGAACCCAAGCAAATCCAACAGATTTAATTACTGCTTTAGGGATGGCTGCTTGTAATGGAGCTCACATCAAATTAGGTACGGGTATTTATAATTTTAACAATCCAATTACAAATTTAGCATCTTACACAACAGTTGAAGGTGGTTTTGACCCAACTACCTGGACTAAAACTAGTGCTCCTGGCGCAACTACAATAAATAGAACTTCAGCTAATGTTGAAGGAACAGGTGGTCAAGAAAGAATAGTAGCATTTTACGGGAATGGAATTCATGATTTTAAACTACAAGATTTAACCATAACAACTGATGATGCCCCTGCTGCAATCTCAAACAGTGGTATTTCTACTTATGGACTTCATTTGAATGGTGCTTACAATTATGAATTTGTAAGATGTCAGATAATTCCTGGAAATGCTTCGGCAGGTGCTAACGGAACACCTGGTGTTGCTGGGGCTAATGGTGCTAACGGAGGTAATGGACAAAACGGAAACAATGACAACCAAAGCAGTGGCGGTGGAGGTGGAAATGGCGGAAATGGCGGTGGAGCCACTAACGCTGGTGCAGGTGGTGCTTGCTGTAGCACAAGTGCTTTCAATGGTGGAACTGGAGGAGCACCTACAGGTATTAATGGTGGTGGCGGTGGCGGTGGCGCTTCCGGTGGAGGTGAAGACAGAGATGGAGGCATTGGAGGAACAGGTGGAGGCGGAAACGCTGGAGGAACAGCAGGTCAAGAATCTGGATGTAATAGTAGTATAAATTGTGGCTCTAGTGAATCTGGAAATGACGCACCTGCAGGCGTAGTAACAAATGGAACTAATGGAACTAATGGTATTGCTGGTCCTGCAGGATCTCACATTACAGGCTTTTGGCAAGCAGGAGGACAAGGTGGAACAGGAACGAACGGCACCGGTGGTGAAGGTGGCGGTGGCGGTGGAGGTGGCGCTGGAGCAGGCGGAGTATTTTTAATTGATGGTCATGGCTCTGGCGGTGGCGGTGGCGGTGGCGGTGGCCAAGGAGGTACCGCTGGAAACGGAGGCTTTGGTGGTGGTTCTTCTTTTGGAATTTATTTGTTTAACAATGGCGCTAATGGTAACATTGTAAATAGTTTTGTTGACGCTGGAAATTTAGGTGCTGGTGGTGCTGGTGGTGCTGGTGGCGCTGGTGGAAACGGTGGTGCTGGCGGAGCTGGCGCTACATATACTGGTGGTGAAGTTGGATGCGGTGGTGATGGTGCTGACGGTGGTGATGGAGGTGACGGTGGTGATGGCGGTAACGGCCAACCAGGTTTAAGTATTGACATTCACATAAACGGGGGTTCTGCTCTAACTACTAGTGATGCTTCTTTCAACCTAGCTGCACAACCTGTAATTCAAGTTTCTAATACTTCTTGTACTAATGTCAATGCAGATTTTTCTGCAGGCTCCTCAGCTGCTTGGGATTTAGGAGATGGAAGTAATCCTGGAACTGGAACTGGTTCTACTGTGACTACTCAATATAACACAATAGGAATAAAAGATATTGAATACAGTGGAAACATCTACGAAGACTTTGTGACCATTCAACTAGATGGAACTGGAATTATGCCTAATATAGGTACTACGGCTACATTATATGGAACAGACTACCATGTTTGTGTTGGAGGTACAGCTGATTTCTCTTCATTAACAACTGGTATTAATTATACTTACTATTGGGATTTTGGTGGTGCAGCAGTTCCAAATACTGTTACAACTACAAATGAAACGCTTTCTGGTGTACAGTTTAATGCTGTAGGAACTTATACAATTACTTTACAAGTAGAAACACCTTGTTGTGGAATCTCTACAACCAATGCAACCATTAATTTAGTGGTTGATCCTATTCCTACTCCTACAGTAGTAGCCTCTGCACCTATTGTTTGTTACGGAGAGTCAGTTACCTTAACTGCATCAGGAGGAACAAGTTTCTTATGGGATGATGGTTCAACATTAGCAGACACTTTGGTTACACCTTTTGTTACAACTACTTATTCTGTAACAGTAACTAATTTTGAATGTTCTGTAATTGCTGACATAACTGTTACCCCTTCTATTTCAGATGTGTTTATTTCTGGACCAGATCAAATTTGTGCTGGTGACAACACTACATTGGTTGCTAATGGGGAACCTGGTGCAACATACCAATGGTCTGGTGGTTCGATTGCAACAACACCTACAATTACTGAAAGCCCTTCAGCAAATACTACTTATTATGTTACCGCTACTGTTGATGGATGTGAAGCAACAGATTCTATTGAAGTAATGGTAGTTGGTGTAAACGCTGTATTAACAGCAAATGACTCTACAATTTGTCAAGGTCAAGAAGTTATGCTTACTGTTGAAGGTGGTGCATACTATACTTGGAGCACTGGCGAAACAACTGATACGATTTATGTTTCCCCGACTACTACAACACAATATGATGTTTTAGTGGTTTGGGACAGTATTGGGACAATTTCTTGTAACACGCAACAAACGGTTGACTTGACAATTAATGTGTTACCAACGCCAAATACTACTATAGTTTCTAACGATACTACAGTTTGTATAGGAGATCAGATTACATTAAGTGCTGATGGTGATGGTGTATCATACTTATGGAGCACAGGTGAAACTTCTGCTAGTATTAACCCTACAATTTTAGGAGACACGATTTTTATTGTAAATTCTGTATCTGACCTAGGTTGTTTGAGTTTTAGTGACACTATTTTTGTTACTACACTTACGGGGATTACATCAGTGGATTTAAATATTACTGACGCAACTTGTTTCGGGAACGAAGATGGTTCTATTACATCAACCGTTAATGGTGGTGTTGGGCCTTTTACTTATCAGTGGAGTAATGGTGAAACAACTGCAGACGTTGATAGTTTAGGGGCTGGAAACTATACTTTAGTGGTAACCGCTTCTAATGGTTGTACTTTTGATAATATAAATACACCTGCTTCTGTTAACCAATTTGATTCTATTGGTGCTGGATTTACATTGAATCCTGAAACAGGATTAGTTCCACTAAATATTGACTTTACTAATACAAGTAATAATGGTGTCGATTTTGATTGGGATTTTGGAAATGGTGATACAGATACATTGGAAAATCCTAACTACACATATGTTGCTGGAGGTTCATACACAGTTACACTTTTAGTTACTGACGCAAATGGTTGCTTAGATAGTGCTTCTTATGAAATTACAATTATTGGAGAATCAGCTATAATTGTACCTAATGTATTCACTCCTAATGGTGATGGTCAAAACGACTACTTTAAGCCAACTCTACAAGCAATTGAAGAATTTACACTTACTATTTTTAATAGATGGGGTAATTTATTAGCTTACTATGATTGGCCAAATGCAGAATGGGATGGAAGAACGCAAGCTGGTGTTGAAGCAAACAATGGCGTATACTATTATTTAATTACTGCTAAAGGAATTGATGGTAAAGAATATAACTTAGAAGGACACTTTACTTTACAAAGATAATTCACAAAATAAAAAAGGTAAAAAATGAAAAATATTATATTTATAATTTCACTATTGTTTTCGATGACATTAGCTTTTGCTCAGGAGATAAACGTACCTGTAGTAATTAATAAAACTTTTGAAACACAAATAAATGCTTTCAAAGATTGTGAAAATATTGTTTGGTCAAAAAATGAAAACAATTATGTGGCAACCTACGATAAAAAATCTATAAGAAACATTACTTCTTTTAGTATGGAAGGTCGAATTGTTGAAAATCTCGAAAAAACAGATCTTGAGACTTTAAGTGAAAATGTTTTGAACTACATAGATGAAAATTATCCTAAAGCAAAAGTAATGCAATGTTTTTCTCAATCAAGCGAAACTGCTCCTAATAGAAGTGTAGTTGAAATAAAGCTTAAAGGAATATCGTACCAACTTTTCTTTAGACCTGACGGTACTTTTCACTATGAAGTTGAATTAAAATAACAGTTTAGTTATTATCATACAATCCTTTTGCTTTCTCTGCAGAAGTAGTGATTCCTTTAATAAATGCAGAACTAAATCCACTGTGTTCCATATTGTTTAAGCCTGCAATTGTGCAACCCTTTGGAGAGGTTACTCTATCTATTTCATCTTCTGGGTGACTGTTGTTCTCTAATAGAAGCATAGCAGCACCTTTTGCAGTTTGTGCTGCCATTATTAACGCATCTTCTGCTTGAAAATCAATCTCAGTACCTCCTTGCATAGCCGCTCTAATTGCTCTGAGAAAGAAAGCTGTACCACAAGCGCATAAAGCTGTTGCAGATGTCATTTGTTGTTCCACAATTACAATACTTTTCCCAACAGTGTCAAACAACTCTTTTACGATTTGAAGTGATTCTGACTGAGCTTTGTTTGCTGAAAGACAAGTCATAGATTGCCCAATACTAATGGCAGTATTAGGCATTGCTCTAACAATTTTTTCATGTCCTCCCAATTGATCAGAAATACTTTTTAATGTAACTCCAGTAACTAAAGAAACAACGAGTTGATTGGGCTTCAATCCACCTTTGATATCTTTTAAAACATCATCAATTTGTTGAGGTAAAATGGCCAAAACAATTATTTCTGAATTATCGACTAGTTCTTTATTAGATGAAAATGTTACAAACCCTTCTTCTTTTAAACTTTGTAAATGATTAATATTTCGTCTGAAAATTCCTATGTTATTTGGATTAAACCCTCCAAACTTCACCCAACCTCTTGCTAAAGATTTTCCTAAATTTCCTGCTCCAATGACACCTATTCTATTCATTTCTTTTAATTTTCTAATTGTTATTATAGTTCAGGAAAGCATATAAAATACTTCCTTACTGGTTTTGCCAATGCTTGAATATTCAAATTATCTGAAGCCTCTGTAATATCTTTTACGTCTCCATTTTTAAACAAAATATTTATACTATCAGATTCTGGATTATACGCATTATTTTCTATCCAATCACTGTAAACAAAATAATTGCTATCTGCTTCACTGATTCCTAAACGTTGAGCAACTTCTAGTTTTTTTGTTTGAATAATTGAAGACTCATAAGGCTCATTTTGAATTTTAATTTTTAATAAATTTCTATTGACAATCATTTTAGAAAGTGTTGATAGCACCTTGTCTTCATGATGCACCCAAACTTTTATTGCCCCAAGAATATCTATATCATCCAATTGAGCAAATGCATCTAATATTTCTTTTTTAGAAAAATCCTCTTTGGTAATATCTTGATATAAAAAAAGCCTTAATGCAGGACTGCAAAACAACTCGACATTTTTCTTTGCCAAACATTTTGCCCTATCTAATACATTTACCAACATATATTCGGCACTGATAACGGTTTTATGTAAATAAACCTGCCAATACATTAATCTTCTGGCAACAATAAACTTCTCAATGGAATAAATCCCTTTTTCTTCAATCACCAATTCATCATTTACAATATCCAACATCTTAATGATTCTTTGATTGCTCACTACTCCTTCAGAAACCCCAGTGAAAAAACTATCTCTTTTGAGATAATCCAACCTATCCATATCCAGCTGACTTGATACTAATTGATGTAAAAATTTCTTGTGATATTGATTAGAAAAAATTGCAATGGCTGTGGTCAGTTTTCCGTTGAATTCTTGATTCAACGAGTTCATAAATATCAATGACAAATCTTCGTGATGCATCCCTTTTACAATACTATGTTCCAAAGCATGTGAAAAAGGTCCATGACCAATGTCATGTAAAAGTATTGCTAACAAAACACCTTCGGCTTCTTCTTCTGTAATTTCATGACCATTATTTCTCAACGTATCAATGGCTTGACGCATCAAATGCGTACAACCCATAGCATGATGAAAACGAGTGTGTAAAGCACCAGGATACACCATGTGAGTGAGACCCAATTGTTTGATTCTTCTTAATCTTTGAAAATAAGGATGATCAATGATTTTAAGAATGGAGGGGTAAGGTGTAGCCACAAAACCATAAACAGGGTCATTGAATATTTTCTTTTTGTACTTTATATCCATTTATGTTCTTTAAAGGGACAAAAGTAAGTATTATAGATTGATTCTAATTCCATTTTGTATTAATTCAATCAAAGCAGTTTTAGTACTAATAATTGGATGTACAATAAATTTGTAACCAAAAGTGTTATAATTGTGTTTAACTTCACATTCACTTTTTTTATAAAAATCCTTTTCTATGAAAATCAAAAAGAATTATCCTTTTAGTAATTTGAGAATTGCTTTGCTCTTTTTTTCAACAATAGGAATTTCAAATATATGGAGTCAAGAAAAAAACGAATTGGGGGGTATGTTTTCACTAGGAAGTCGCTCAACGCTAAGTTTTTTCGATCATCATGGTGCTTCAATGGGAATTGGTATGGGGGGCAGTTTAGAATTCAACTTACTGATAGAGTGAATACAGAATGGTATTTGGATTATTTGAGTTCAGAAACAGATGGAGTCATTGGTAGAAAAGACCTTCATATTGGCTGGTCGGTGTTTTATTACTATCTTAAAAACAATGCTACTTCCGAAAAACTAATTCAACCTTTTTTTGAATTGGGACATTGTTTTGATCATGCTTTTGTAAATGAAATAGGATCCAATAATTTTGCTGAGCGTTGGAGTTCAGCTGTTCAATTAGGGACTGGTGTTTCATTTAACATTTCTCCAAAATTTGATTTTACTTCAAAAGTTCAATACATGATTCATTTAGGTAGTGATATTTCTACTGAAATTGATACGCATGATGGACATCAACATATTCATATTCATAAAAATGAAGGGCTAGACCTTGAAGGTCATTTGCTTTGGACTTTTAGTTTAAACTATAAAATCGGAAAACTATGGAACAGATAAGAGCTTTTATATTCACTTTTATTTCGATTTTTGTATTTTCAAGTGCTCAAAGCCAAAGTGAACTAACTACAAGAATACATTTAGTAGGTGGAAGTGCTACTATAGCACCAGGTTTTCAAAAAGGAAATAGCGACATCAACCAGTATATACATGGATTTGCCTATTTTTATCCAGAGCCAAAAGTATCTATAAACGGAGAATTGTATTGGTATTTGGGGGCGCAACAACAGCAAACCTTAATGGCAGAAAACAGCACACTTTTATTTGGATCAAATTTTCATTTTGTAAAAGATGGAAAGTTCGACCCTTTTGTCGGAATAATGCCTGCAGTAAGTATGGTTTCAGCCAATGATTACAGTTCAGGCAGACCTATTGCGAGTGCGATGAGTTTTACACCACTTTTCACGATGAATGCTGGGTTAAGATTTCATTTTGTAAGATGGTTTAATGGGTTTCTAAATTTCCGTTACCTCAAAGGAAACTTAGTTGAAAATCATACTTCTGCCTTGTCTTTGGATGAATTTAGAATTTCTTTTGGATTGGGTTTTAATTTTTACAGTACTGTAAAAAGAAAAAAAACAATTCCTAATTGGTCCCTTGAATAGTCATATTTTTCCAATATAAACCCAAACTGTAAAAGTTTAATTATAATTTTGTAGTTGTACATCAAAAAAATAAAGACAATTATGAAATATACGCCCATTGATAAAGCACTTTTTATTGACAATAGAAAAAGATTTGTTTCGCAATTAAAACCGAATTCACTTGCTGTTTTCAACTCAAACGATATTGTGACCACCAGTTGCGATAGTACCATGCCTTTTGTACAGCATAGAGATATTTTTCATTTGTCTGGAGTGGATCAAGAGGAAAGTATATTGGTGATTTTTCCAAATGCTACTAAACCACAACACAGAGAAATTTTGTTTTTGAAAGAAACCAATGAAACGATTGCCATTTGGGAAGGAGAAAAGTTAAACAAAGAACAAGCTTTCGAAACTTCTGGAATCAAAACAGTTTATTGGCTGGACCAATTTGAAAGAGTTTTTAAAGAATTAGCATTTGAAGCGGAAAGAATTTACTTAAATTCTAACGAGCATTTGAGAGCCAACACCGAAGCAGAAAACAGAGAAGACAGATTTGTAAAATGGTGTAAAAATCAATATCCACTTCATGAATATGAAAGAAGTGCACCTATCATGCATTCGATAAGAGCGATAAAACATGAAATTGAAATCGCCCTGATGCAGGAAGCTTGTAATATTACCGAAAAAGGTGTAAGAAGAATCCTACCTTTCATCAAACCAGGTGTGATGGAATACAATATCGAAGCAGAATTGCTTCACGAGTTTATCAATAATAGAAGTAAGGGATTTGCATATACACCTATTATTGGTTCGGGACATGCCGCTTGTGTTTTGCACTATATCGAGAACAACAAAGAATGTAAAGATGGAGATGTGATATTGATGGATTTTGGAGCCGAATATGCTAATTACGCTTCAGATTTGACAAGATGTGTCCCAGTGAACGGTAAATTTACTCCAAGACAAAAAGCAGTATATAATGCTGTTTTGAGAGTAAAAAATGAAGCCACAAAACTTTTAGTTCCAGGAACAATGCTGAATGATTATCATATAGAAGTTGGAAAAATTATGGAAAGTGAATTGATTGGTTTGAAACTAATTGATAAAACAGACATCAAAAATCAAAACCCAGCTTGGCCTGCCTACAAGAAATATTTTATGCATGGTACTTCACACTATATAGGATTAGATACTCATGACGCTGGACATTGGCACAAACCTATTGAAGCCAACATGGCTTTTACAGTAGAACCTGGAATTTATATTCCTGCGGAAAATTTGGGAATAAGACTCGAAGATGATGTGATTGTTCAGAAAACTGGAGCACCTTTTAATTTGATGAGAAATATTCCTATAGAAGTCGAAGAAATAGAAGATCTTATGAATGGTTAATATTTCTATGCGTTTTATCATTTACAAAAATGATAATTATCAGATATTTATATAGTTACGAGAACTAGTTTTGTAATCAAAATTTAAACCCAACGATTATGAAAAAAATACTAGTCCCTACGGATTTTTCTGATTATGCATTAAATGCATTAAAACTAGCCGCTAAAATAGCGGAGAAAACAAATGCAACGATTTATCTTTTTCACATCGTAAATATTCCATCGTATGAAACTGGAATTTTACCATTTCAGAATGAACAAAGTCTTCCAGAAGGAATGCACATTATAAAACATGTGAAACAAAAGTTTAAAGATTTGATAGCATCAGACTTTTTGAGTAAAGTCAGAGTAATCGAAGCGTTGCAATTTGGAGGTTTTTTTGAATCAATAGCTGATCAAGCTGAAAAAGCTGAAATTGATTTAATAGTAATGGGAACTCATGGTACATCTGGATTTGTACAAGATACATTTGTGGGTAATGTTACGGACAAGGTTGTAAGAAATTCTAATATTCCTGTAATTACGCTTAGAAATGAAGTATCGACTCCAATTTTCCCTATTATCGTATTTGCATCGGATTTTGAAGATATTGATGCTATACCTTTTAAAAAAATAAGCAGTTTTTTAGAAGCATTCGATACAAAACTTCATTTATTAAGAGTTGCTACAATTGGAGACTTCATTACAAATAGAGAAGCCAAAGAAAAAATGGAAGCATTTGTTAAAAAGAACAACATCTCCAACTACTCAATAAACGTATTTAATGCCTCACAAGTGCAAACAGGAATCAATGAATTTGCTCAAAACTCAAACGCAGACTTAATCATCACTCCTACGAAAGGCAGAGCAGGATTGGCATTATTGCTAAATGGTTCTATCGCGATAGATTTGATGAAAGACGCAGTGCCTCCGGTAATGACTGTGAAAATGTAATATACTTTACTCCCAAATTTGGGAAAAAATAATCATAAAAAAATCCCGTAATTTTTACAATTACGGGATTTTTTAGTTTTAATATTATTTCTTCTGAAAAAATTAAATAGTTTTGAAATACTAATTAACGTGAATAATGTTTAAGCTGCGTTATAAATAGAAAGTTGATTCTCATTTTC
>CAWUIK010000069.1:0-16564 GCA_963922585.1 uncultured Flavobacteriales bacterium
TTGATAGAAGTACTCCAGAAGGCGAACGAACTGTTGCTAATCTGGAAGGTTTATACGGAAGTGGTTTGCGTGTAAGTGAATTGGTAAATCTCACGTTGCAAGACATTTTTTGGGAAGAAGGCTTTTTGAGAGTAATAGGCAAAGGCGACAAACAGAGAATCGTTCCTTTCAGTGATATGGCTGAAAAACATTTAAAAATCTATATTCAAGAAGTAAGAGTACATGTAAATGCAGATGTTAAACACGAACATTTTGTGTTTCTCAATCGAAGAGGTAAACAACTTACAAGGGTAATGATATTCACCATTATTAAAGATTTGGCGACTAAAATTGGACTAAATAAAAAGATTTCGCCTCATACATTTAGGCATTCATTTGCTACACATTTGGTAGAAAATGGAGCTGACTTGAGAGCGGTTCAAGATATGTTGGGGCACGAATCTATTACTACTACTGAAATATACACCCATTTGGATAAAACATTCCTAAAGTCCGTTATGGATGAGTTTCATCCACTAAGTCAATCACAAAATAAGAAGTCCAGATGAATTTAGATTTTGAAAAATAGGACTTTTATAAAATCCTTCAAAGTTTTCAAAATGCTCATCATAACTTTCTTTAAACTCCTTAAATGTGACCTTGTTGTCTACATTTAAAGTAAGTTGAGGAATAGTGTGTTCTAGCCATTGCCCTAGAAGTTCATCTACTATTAATTCATATGAATGAGATAGTTCATGAATTGTAATTTTCATGAAGTTTTCTTTTCCTTTTTTAAAATTTTCAAAAGTTGGTAAAGCGATAATCCAATAGATATTTGCAGATGGTTTGGGCATCGCATATTCCTTTTTCAAGGCGTTTTGTATATAATTCTTAGGAATCTTGGTTTTGGGAATTTTAAAGTCAAACCAATCTTGAAGGGGCATTTCCAAACCAATTCCATACATAAAATTGTACAAAGATTTTTTCAATCCAAAACTAAATTGATTGTGATCTATTCCTGTTTTGTCCTCAAACTGAATATCGTTGTTGGCAAATGTAATTTTCTCATATTTAGGAATAATTCCATAATCTTTAGGACTTTGACCAATTGGACTGTGAGCAGTTAATGCAAATTGATGCCAAAACCCAGATTGTAAAATTTCCAATTCGAAAAGTTGCCTAACCATTTCCAAACTATCAATAGTCTCTTGAATGGTTTGTGTGGGATAACCATACATCAAATAAACATGCACCATAATGCCTGCATCTTTAAAATTCTTCGTTACGTTTGCTACTTGGGCAACAGTAACACCTTTTTGAATCAATTCGAGTAATCTATCTGAAGCGACTTCCAAACCTCCAGAAACGGCAATACATCCTGAGGCTTTTAGTAAAAGGCATAAATCTCTAGTGAAATTCTTTTCAAATCGAATATTTGTCCACCAAGTGATAGTGAGTTTTCGTTTGATTATTTCCAAAGCCAAAGCTTTCATCAAAGAGGGAGGGGCAGCTTCATCTACAAAGTGAAAACCAGTTTCACCAGTTTGAAGGATAATTTCTTCAATTTTATCTACGAGTGTTTTCGCAGCGATGGGCTCATAAACTTTTATATAATCCAAACTAACATCACAAAAAGTACATTTTCCCCAATAGCATCCATGTGCCATGGTGAGTTTGTTCCATCTTCCATCGCTCCAAAGACTGTGCATCGGATTGGCAATTTCAATTACGGATATGTATTTATCAAGAAATAAATCACTATAATCGGGTGTACCAACGTCTTTTTGTTTGTAGTCTGAAAGTTCAGCATTGTTATGGTAAACTACTTTTTCGTTTTCCAATAAAAAAGTTCTTTTAAAAACGAAAGTATCCTTCAAAATATGTTGATGTAACAGTTCTATGGGAAGTTCACCATCGTCCAAAGTAATAAAGTCAAAAAACTCGAAAACTCTAGTGTCATTTACGCTTCTTAGTTCTGTATTGGCAAATCCACCTCCCATTGCCACTTTTGTTTTAGGGTATTTTGATTTGATATATTGCGCACATCTAAAAGCACTATAAAGATTACCGGGAAAAGGCACAGAAATACAAACTAATTTAGGCTGAGTAATTTCTATTTTTTGATTTAAAATTTCTAGTGTTATTTGATCAATATAGGTGATTGGACCATTCAGAAATTCATAAAGTTCATCAAAAGAATTGGCACTCATTCCCATTCTTTCGGCATATCTGCTAAATCCAAAATTGGAATCAATATTTTCTTTAATAAAATCAGATAGATCTTCCAGATATAATGTAGCTAAATGTTTTGCTTTATCTTGAAAACCCATTTTACCAAAGGAATCTTCCAGCATTTCTAATTGGTCAAACCGTGATGCTTGAGGAAGAAAATTGTGCGTACAAATTTGTCTAGCAAGACTTTTGTTGTGTCCTTGTAAGAAAGCAATAACATCGTCAATGGTTTGAATGTAAGCATCTTTTAAAGTAAATATTCGTTCACTATTTTCATCAAAAATTGTTTTCTTTTGATTTGAAAATTCAAAAATAGATTGCAAACCTTTTTTAGAAAAAATAGAAAGAATCACTTCTATTCCCAAATCCACTTGAAATGCAGAAATGGTTTTGGTATTCAGAAAACCTTTTAGATAAGCCGTAGCAGGGTAGGGCGTATTCAATTGAGTAAAAGGTGGTGTTATTAGAAGTATATCTTTCATGCTATAAAAAAAGCCCACTCAATCAAGAGTAGGCTTAAGTTTATAAATAGTTATTGAATATTAATCATTTTTAGGCTCATCACTTTTAGGTTCGTCCTTTTTCTTTTTAGGACCTTTACCTTTTTTGACTTCCATTTTCAATTCATTAGATTCTTTATCCAATTTAACTAGGATTTTATCTCCTTCTTGCAATTCAGAATTGATAATACTCTCAGCCAAAGGATCTTCTAATTGTTTTTGAAGCGCTCTTTTCAAAGGTCTTGCACCAAATTTAGGATCAAATCCTTTGTCTGCAACAAAATCTTTTGCTTCGTTTGTTAATTCTATAGCGTAACCCAATTCTTCAATTCTATTGAATAAAGATTTTAATTCGATATCAATAATTTTGTAAATATCTTCCTTTTCAAGACTGTTGAACATAATGATGTCATCAATTCTATTTAGGAATTCAGGAGCAAATGCTTTTTTCAAAGCGGCTTGAATTACTGACATTTGTAGTTCAGTTTTGTTTTCAGTTTTGGCTTTTGTTCCAAAACCAACACCAGTTCCAAAATCAGAGAGTTGTCTAGCTCCAATGTTAGATGTCATGATAATCACAGTATTTCTAAAGTCGATTTTTCTACCTAAACTATCTGTCAATTGGCCGTCATCAAGAGCTTGTAGCAATAAGTTGAACACATCTGGATGCGCTTTTTCAATTTCATCAAGCAATACGATTGAATATGGTTTACGTCTTACTTTTTCTGTTAATTGCCCACCTTCTTCATAACCAACGTATCCTGGAGGCGCTCCAATCAATCTAGAAACAGCAAATTTCTCCATATATTCACTCATGTCGATACGAATTAATGCATCTTCAGAATCGAACATATATCTTGAAAGTACTTTACAAAGTTGCGTTTTACCAACACCAGTAGGTCCTAAGAAAATAAATGAGCCAATAGGTTTGTTTGGGTTTTTAAGACCTGCTCTATTTCTTTGGATAGCTTTCACTACTTTAGAAATCGCTTCATCTTGACCGATTACAGAACCTTGTAAATCTTGGTTCATTTTTCTTAATTTTCCAGATTCTTTTTCTGCAATTCTTGAAACTGGGATTCCAGTCATCATCGCCACAACTTCTGCTACATTTTCTTCAGTAACTGTTATTTTGTGTGATTTACTTTCTTGTTCCCATTTTAATTTTTCGCTTTCCAACTGTTCGTTGAGTTTACGTTCTGTATCTCTCAATCTAGCCGCTTCTTCATATTGTTGGCTTCTAACCACTTTGTTCTTTTCTTCTTTAATATCTTCGATTTTGGCTTCAATTTCGATAATTGCTTTAGGAACATTGATGTTAGAAATATGTACTCTAGAACCTACTTCATCCAAAGCATCAATTGCTTTATCTGGTAAGTGTCTGTCAGATAGATAACGTTCAGTTAATTTCACACAAGCTTCAATCGCTTCTGGAGTATAACTTACGTTATGGTGATTTTCATATTTTTCTTTGATATTATTAAGAATCGTAATTGTTTCATCTATAGAAGTTGGTTCTATCAAAACTTTTTGGAATCTTCTTTCCAAAGCACCATCTTTCTCGATGTACTGACGGTATTCATCAAGTGTAGTTGCACCCACACATTGAATTTCGCCTCTTGCCAATGCAGGTTTGAACATATTAGAAGCATCTAAAGATCCAGAAGCTCCTCCCGCACCAATAATGGTGTGGATTTCGTCAATAAAAAGAATGATGTCTGGAGATTTTTCCAATTCGGTCATGACCGCTTTCATTCTTTCTTCAAACTGTCCTCTGTATTTTGTTCCAGCAACCAAAGAAGCCAAATCCAAAGAAACAACTCTCTTGTTAAAAAGCACACGGCTCACTTTTCTTTGGACAATTCTTAAGGCAAGACCTTCAGCGATGGCAGATTTACCCACACCTGGTTCACCAATTAATATAGGGTTGTTTTTCTTTCTTCTGCTCAAGATTTGAGAAACACGCTCTATTTCTTTTTCTCTTCCTACAATTGGATCTAATTTTCCTTCTTCCGCATATTTTGTCAAATCTCTACCGAAATTATCTAATACAGGCGTTTTTGATTTCGAATCCGAAGGTTTACGCATTCCTGCATCACCTCCACCGCCAAAACTACCACTTGACATTCCTTCATCATCTGAAGGTGTGTTGGGAAACTCTGCTCTTGGCTCTTTATATCCTTGTTCCATCATCGATTCTAATTCTTCTTTTACGTAATCGTAATCTATTTTAAATTGTTCTAATAATTGAGTTGCCACATTGTCTTCTTCTTTCAAGATAGAAAGTAAAAGATGTTCGGTACCAATCATATTGCTTTTGAATAACTTCGCCTCAAGGTAAGTTATTTTTAATACTTTTTCTGCTTGTTTGAGCAATGGAATATTACCACTATTAAGATGCTTACCACTACTTTGAGGAAGTTTGGCTTCCAGTTGTTTTCTAAGTTCTTTCAAATCTATTTTAGCATCCATAAGAATTTTCACAGCAATGCCTTCCCCTTCACGAATGAGTCCAAGTAGTAAATGCTCTACCCCTATGTAATCGTGACCTAATCTAAGAGATTCCTCTCTACTGTAACTGATTACGTCCTTTACTCTTGCTGAAAATTTAGCTTCCATAATTCTAATTGTTAATTTTCAATGTATAAAATTACCCTAAAATTGGTAATAATTCAAAGATATTTTGAATTTATATCAAAAATATTTTTGAACATCCTATTTATAAACACATTTTTGTTTGAAATGTCGCATGTAGAGGATTGAAATATTTATAAATTTAAAAAAAAATTAAGAATCAATTTTCAAATGTCTCCAGCATTTTCTCACACATAAAAACACCTGCTTTTCCATTACCAAATAAATTGGGGAACGAAGTATGCTCGTTTTCGAAATATTGTGAAAAAGCATTTTTGATTTTGTCTTTATGCCAGCCCACAATTTGAGCAGCGCCACACGATACCAATTCTATCCATTCTGTTTCAGGACGCAAAATGATACAAGGTTTTTTGAAGAAAAAAGCTTCTTTTTGAACGCCTCCACTGTCTGTAACAATGATTTTGGCGTTTTTCTCCAAAGCAATCATATCCAAAAATGAAACTGGAGGTATAATTTTCAATCTTTTTTCGTTTGTAACTTTTAGATATAAATCTTTCGATAAATTTACTTCAAGTAGTTTAGCAGTTCTAGGATGTAAAGGCAATACAAAAGGAATGTCAAATGTTTCGATAAGTTCCAAAATAGCTTCAAAAATTCCAGAAAGCCTTTCTGGCTGATCTGTGTTGTCGTTTCTGTGAATGGTGGAAAGAACATATTTATTGGGAAGTAAACTGTTTTGTTCCAAAATAGTCGAACGTTTGTCACTCAATTCAGAAAAGTATAAACTATTGTCGTACATGATGTCTCCACAATGAAAAACCCCTGGATTATCCATATTATAAGGCGGTTTGTTTTCAGTTGAAAAACCTTCTTTCATGAGATTGTCAACACCAGCTTTGGTAGGCGAAAATAAAAGTGTACTCACATGGTCGCACATGATTCGATTGACTTCCTCTGGCATTTTTTTGTTGTAGGATCTCAATCCTGCTTCGATATGAACAATCGGTAAATGTATTTTGGATGCAGCAACTCCAGCAGCCAAGGTAGAATTGGTATCTCCATAAACCACAATAGCATCGGGATTTTCTTTTTCTATAATTTCCTCAATACCTTCTATCATTCTAGCAGTTTGTACTCCGTGTTTTCCAGAGCCTACGCTCAAATTATAGTTAGGTTGAGGAATTCCCAATTCATCAAAAAACACTTGCGACATATTTTCATCGTAGTGTTGTCCTGTATGTACAATGATTTCTTGTATTTGAGAACCAAAATTTTCTTTTATGGCTCTGCTTAATCCTGCAGCCTTTATAATTTGAGGTCTTGCACCGATTACTGTGATAATTTTAATCATAATTGTCTTAAATTATTGCAAAGTTATAATTATAAACATTTTTCTTGTAAATTAATGATTGTAAGTTAAAGTTTATATTGAAACGAATTCTAATTTAGAAATTGAAATATATCTTTGTTTAAGATTTTTAATTTTACCAAAAACATCATTATTAATGAGAAACTATATAATTTTAATACTATTTACATTTAATTTCCTTTTTGTATCGTTTTATCTTCAAACCAACAATTTGACAATAGAAAACATCATGAAAGGAGATGAGTTTGTTGGCTATTTACCAAAAAACCAAACGATTTTACCAAATGACGAAATTGTGTTTATGTGGAGAACAGCTAAAGATAAAGATTATGACTGGTATTTGTATAATCATAAAAATAGAGTTACCAGGAGTTTAAGAATTGATGAGCAAATGGAGTTTCCTCTCAATGGTTTTGTTTGGAACAATAACAGAACAATGGCGCTTTACGAAAATAGAGGGAATATATTTGTTTGGAATATAAAAACTCAAAAACCAAAATGTATTTTTCAAACTTCTGATTATTGTTCTGATCCTTCTTTCTCAAAAGACGAAAAGAGTATTTTTTTTATACAAAATGACAACTTATATCAATTACATTTAACTCAAACCCAACTTACTCAAGTTACAAATTTTCAAAAATCATCACAAAAAGAGGAGCCTAAACTTGATTATTTAAGCAATCAGGAATTGTTGTTGATGGAAAATTTACAACAAAAAGTTGCAAAAAAAAATGTCAAGAATCAAAAACAATCTGTAATCGATAATTTTTTGCCATTAAAAATATTCATTGACAAACAAAGTGTCCAAAACATAAGCATTTCACCAGATGAAAAAAAGGTAGTTTATATATTGAGAAAAAACGGTGAAAGAAACTACACAAAAGTTCCGAATTTTATGAGTGAGGATGGTTATACATCATCAAATAATGCCAGACCTAAAGTAGGAAGAGATGAAGACGAGTTTAAATTGTTTTTTTACGACATTCCTCAAAGAAAAACGCATGAATTTTCAATTGAAGATTTGCCTAACTTGAACAAAAAACATAGTTATTTAGATCTTTATAATGTTAAAGAATATCAACATAAAGGTGTTGTATTTCATGGACCGTATTTTAATGATGATGGAACGATTGCAGTTGTGGAAATTAAATCCTTAGATAACAAACACAGATGGTTGGCTCAATTGGATTTTGAGAATCAAAAGCTAATTCCTTTTGAATATCAGTATGATGAAGCTTGGATCGGAGGGCCAGGAATTAGCGGTTGGAATGAACAACCTGGAAATGTTGGTTTTATTAAAAAATCTAATGTTTGTTTTTTCCAATCAGAAGAAACTGGCTTTTCACATTTGTACACTTACAACTTTGATACAAAAGAGAAAAAGGCTTTAACAAATGGGGATTTTGAAATTCATGATGCATACCCTAATCAAGCTGGAACTCATTTTTACATCAATTGTAATAAATCTCATGCTGGAAATAGAAGTTTTTATGCTCTAGATATCAAAACTCAAAAATGGACCGAATTGTTGGTTGATGATGGTAAATACGATGTAATTCTTTCTTCAGATGAGAAACAACTTTTTTATTCTTATTCTTTCATAAATAAACCTACAGAATTATATGTTTCAAATATAAAAGATTTAAAATCAAAATATAAAATTACTGAATCTTTGAGACCAAGTTTTAATGAAAGAAATTGGATGATTCCTGAAATTATTTCAATAAAAGCAATAGATGGTCAAAATGTTAATGCTAGATTGTATAAGCCTAATGACAAAATTAAGAACAATGCAGCAGTAATATTTGTTCATGGAGCAGGTTATCTTCAAAATGCACATAACTGGTGGAGTTCGTATTTTAGAGAATATATGTTTCATAATTATTTAGTTCTTCAAGGATACACAGTGTTAGATATCGATTACAGGGCTTCTGAAGGTTATGGCAGAGATTTTAGAACTGCTATTTATAGAAATATGGGTGGAAAAGATTTATCAGACCAGTTAGATGGACGTCAATATTTAATTGATAATTTGGCAATTGATGAAAACAAAATTGGAATTTATGGAGGATCTTATGGTGGTTTTATAACGTTAATGGCGCTATTGAAAGAACCTGGTAAGTTTAAATGTGGAGCTGCTTTGAGAAGTGTAACTGATTGGGCACATTACAATCATGAATACACAAGCAATATTCTTAATACTCCTGAAATGGACAGTTTGGCGTTTCAAGTAAGTAGTCCCATCTATTATGCTGAAAATCTTCAAGACCATTTGTTAATGCTGCATGGAATGGTAGATGATAATGTTCAATTTCAGGATGTTGTAAGATTGTCACAACGCTTTATTGAGTTAGGGAAAGATAATTGGGAATTGTCTGTTTTTCCTATAGAGGATCATGGATTCAAAACGGCTAGCAGTTGGACAGACGAATACAAAAGAATTTATCATCTTTTTGAGAAAAACTTATTAGGAAAGTAGTTGAGAAATATAGGATATGAGTTGGAATTATAAAAATAGAATCATTACCATTAAAAGTTTCGAATCTGAAGAGTTTGACATTGTAATTATAGGTGGAGGAATAACTGGAGCAGGAATTTTATTGGATGCTACTTCAAGAGGCTTGAAAGCAGTCTTAATAGAAAAAGAAGATTTTGCATCAGGAACTAGCAGTAGAAGTACAAAGTTGATTCATGGAGGGTTAAGATATTTAAAAAATTTAGAATTTAAGATTGTTAGGGAAACAGGAAAAGAACGCGCTATTGCCTATAAAAACGCACCACATTTAGTAGTTCCCGAAAAAATGATTTTACCGATTCAAAAGGGGGGAACTTATGGTAAGTGGATGACTTCTTTTGCATTGTGGATGTATGATTGGTTGGCAGATGTCGCAAAGTCTGAAAGAAGAAAGATGCTCAATAAAGAACAAACTTTAGCTATGGAGCCCAACCTAAAGCCAGATTTATTAAAAGGAAGTGGGTTTTATTCAGAATATAGAACCGATGACGCTCGTTTGACATTGGAAATCATCAAGACGGCTCAAAGGAGTGGGGCAGTAGCGTTGAATTATATAGAAGCAAAAACTCTAAAATATGATGAAAATGGAAAAATAAACTCCATTGTTGCAAACGATAATTTAAACAACAATTCTTTTGAAATTAAAGGTAAAGTATTCATCAATGCCTGTGGTCCTTGGTCTGATGAAATTAGGCAAATAGATCAGTCAATGAACAACAAAAGATTGCATCTTACCAAAGGAGTACATATTGTGATAGATCGTCAAAAATTACCATTAAAAAACAGTGTCTATTTTGATGTAGAAGGTGGAAGAATGATTTTTGCAATTCCAAGAGGAAAAGTAACGTATATTGGAACCACAGATACCAATTATGAGGGTAAAAAAGACAATCCAAATGTTACTATGGAAGACGTAGAATATCTAATAAATGCTGCTAATGAAATGTTTCCTAATATTCAACTCGAGATAGATGATGTGCAATCTTCATGGTCTGGTTTGAGACCCTTGATTCATGAAGAAGGAAAGTCGCCATCGGAATTGAGTAGAAAAGATGAGATTTATCTTTCGCCTAAAGGTTTGATTACCATTGCTGGAGGAAAATTAACAGGCTACAGAATTATGGCTCAAAAAGTGGTAGATATTGTTTGTGAAAGATTGAAAATCAATCAAAAATGTATTACTGATAGTATTCAGATTAATGGATATGGAAAAGAAATTGACAAAAAACAGATTTTAGACAAAATTAAAACTTTAAAAATCTCTATTTCCGAACAAGATTTTGAAAATATGTGGCATATTTACGGTGTTCAAATATTAAAAATAATTGAATTATTTGAAAAAGATTCAAATAGAGACTTACTTGTTTCAGAAGTTATGTTTTGCATCGAAAACGAAATGACATTGTCATTGCTGGATTTTTACGTTAGGAGAACTGGAATGATGTATTTCGATATCAAAAGAGTAAAAAGTTCTCTAGATAAAATAGCGAATATTTTTAAAGAGCACTACCAATGGGATGAATCTAAACTTCAATCAGAAATTCAATTAGTAAAAGACGAAATTAAAAACAGAAGTATTTTTGAGTAAAAGAAATATTACAAATTACTCCTCTGGATCTTTTTTCCATGAAGTGCAAACGACATCAATATTGCAATTGTTTCTACTTTTAATAAAATCAAATGCAGCTTCTTTGGCCTGTTCTTCAAGTCGAGTGTTTTCGCTTCCACAACCTTCATAGACGCCTAAAACTTCTCCAGTAACTTGGTCAATGATTTCACATTTTTTGCATTGATTGGGTAATACCGCTCCATTAAATATAGCGGCACATGAAACCAAAGACAAAGAAGTGATTGAGGCAAATATTAAATTTTTCATTTTTTTATAAATTTTCTTATTGATGTGAAAGTAATATTTTTTTCGGAGTCGATAAAACATTGAATACTTTATTTGAATATAATATTTAACTTTGTAAGATAATATAATACGAATAAGATGAGTAATCAACCAAAGGAAAATCAAATCAATGTTGAATTAAGCGAAGAAATTGCAGAAGGTGTTTACGCTAATTTAGCCATCATCACACACTCAAGTTCAGAGTTTGTAATGGACTTTATCAGAATGATGCCGGGTGTGCCTAAAGCAAAAGTGAAGTCTAGAATAGTGATGACTCCAGAACATGCCAAAAGATTGATGAGAGCATTAGCAGACAATGTTGCAAAATATGAACAACATCATGGTGTGATTAGAGAAGATGAAAGCATGCAAGGAGCAATTCCAATGACTTTCGGGGGACCAAAAACAGAAGCTTAATTTTTTTGTTTTTTTGAGATATTTTGTTTCCATAGTATTGATTCTGGGAACTTTTCAGATTTTTGGCCAGCGTCCTTTTTACTATGTTTCCAATCAAGATACTATTTTGTTGGATACTACTACATTTAGAAATGTTGGCGTTTTTGGAAAGCCTCATACTTCTTTCAATCTCGGAAATGAAGGTACTCCTTCACATCCTTTAGTTATGAATCCCCATTTTTTTATGAGAGGGGCTTATACTTACATGGCTTTTCATACTTTATTAGAGAATAAGAGGTATAATGTTTTTAAGCCGGTTACTGAAGCAAATTATGTTACAGGATCTAAATTAGAACAACATTTCAATATCTATCATACTCAAAATTTTAATGCTAAATCCAATTTTTCTATTGGCTTTAACAAAATTAATGCTCCTGGATATTACAATAATCAAGCGACCAATAATAGTCATTTATCAGCAAATGCTTATGGTTCTGGAATAGGGAAAAGAAATTACACCTTTGATTTCAATATTCAATTTGCCAACTTGCTTAGTTCACTCAATGGAGGAATGGTTTATGACACCGCTTTTATTGATGATGTAAATGAACTACGAGATAGAAAATTGTTGGAAGTGAATTTACAAAATGCTTCTCAGCAACTCAAATATTGGAAGATAGATTATACTCATGGTTTGGATATTTTTTCAAAAAAAGACACTATCAACGAAACAGGGCAAACTTTCACAATTTTTCAAAATTTGGCTGTAATGTCAAAGCAAAGAGATTATTACGATTCTATTTTGAATCCAATTTTTTACAATCAAATTTTTAATGATTCTAATATTACCAATGATGTATTGACTTACTATCAATACAGTACTGATTTAGGAGTGAATTATACGCTGAGTCAAAAATATAAAACATCTTTGGCGTCTGGAATAAGACCTTCTTTAAATATTTTCAATCAAGCTAGTGTAGATACTACTGTTTTTGATTTACACGGTTTTTTGAATTTTTGGTATCAATATGAAAAGTGGAATCTAGCATTACAATCTGAATATTTAATAAATGACACTTACGTTGACAACGATTTTCATCTAAATGCTGAGTTTAGTTATTTGATGAATTCCAAAAACAAATTTTCTGCTCAAATCCAAACCAAAAGAGAACGTGTGGCGTTGGATATTCAAAATTACGAAAGCAATCACGCTGTATGGAGCAACGCTTTTGAAAAGCAATCTCAAAATTTCTTTGAAATCCAATACGAGCATCAAGATAAGTTGAAAAAATATGTTTCTGTAAACTATCTAGATTTAGAAAATCCAATTTTCTTTTCCTATGATGCCAGACCCGATCAGGTTTTGGGTTTCGGACAAGTGATTCAAACCAAAACAGGAATTAGTGGGGACTTGAGCAAAAGATGGTATTTGCAAGGCGATGTGGTATATCAATATTTTGGAGGATATAATGTTTTTAGAATGCCAAATTGGTTTACACAAGCCAAATTTGAATATCAATTCAAAACATTTAAGAAAAAATTTGATTTGTGTTTGGGGATGAACATCGTTTTTTACAGCAAATACAAATCGAAAGAATTTGATCCAGTTTCTGGACGGTTTTACATCAATTCAGACCAAGAAGTAGGCAATTATCCTTTTGCAGATGTTTACTTGAAAGGAAGAGTTCAAAGAGCTACTTTTTTTGTAATGAGTACGCATCCTCATGAAGGCTTATTGGGATACAATTATTTTCTTTTGCCCAATTACACCGCCTTGGATAGAGTGATTCGTGTTGGTGTTTCTTGGATGTTTTTGAATTAGTTTGTATAAGTATTTTGTTTTTCTGTACCATTTTTGTAATGTAGCATTATATATATTAATTCAACAATTACAATATGAAAAATTTCATCCTCAGTATAATGCTTCTTCAGTTGATAAGTATTCCAATAATCAGTCAAAACACTTTTTTTGACCCACAGAAATTACCTCACAACAATAGAACATTAAAAGATACCATAAGATATGATTTCCCCTGGTTGACGAATTACAAAACCGAAAATACCATTGTAAATAGAATTGCTGTTCCTTCGGGTTTTGTTAGACAGAATCATCCAGAAAAATCTTTTGCGCATTGGTTGCAAAGATTACCGATCAAAGAAGGCAATCCGAAAGTATATTTGTATGATGGAAGTCCCAAATGGAATCAAAATGCGCATTGTTATGTTGTGGATATTGAAACAGGAAATAAGGATTTGCAACAATGTGCAGATGCGATAATGCGAGTCAGAGCAGAGTATTTATATAGTTATGGCAACAAAGATGAAATAAAATTCAATTACACAAACGGTGCTGTTTGTTATTACAAAAAATGGCGACAAAGTTTGATGCCAGTACCAAAAGGAAAGGAAATCCAATGGGTATCATCTTCAAAAGCAGGAGAAGGTTATCAAAAGTTTAAAAGTTATTTGATTCAAGTTTATAACTATGCAGGCACGCACTCTCTTGAAAAAGAATTAAACAAAGTCAATTTTCAAGAAATGCAACCTGGAGATGTAATTATTAAGGGAGGATTTCCAGGACACGGTGTTTTGGTAATGGATATGGCACAAAACCCAACTACAGGAGAGAAATTGTTTTTATTGGCACAAAGTTATATGCCTGCTCAAGATTTCCAGATTTTAAAAAATCCCAACAATTCAAAACTTTCTCCTTGGTATAGTTTAAGTGATGTAAAAGACGTTTTGAAAACTCCGGAATGGAATTTTAGTACAGATGATTTAAGAAGGTGGTAAGTTAAAAAATCTCAATCCAAACTTCTTTTCCTGCTCTAGGCGGAATGGAAAGTTCGTTAGGCATCATTTTTACAGAATCAAAAACCTGACTGAAAAGTTCAATGTAATCTTCTTTACAGCCTCCAAAAGGTGGATGTTCAGTATTAAGAGGTGCATCAAATAAAATTCCTACTAATTTTCCATTTGGCTTAAGCAAAGTTTTCATTTTTTCGACATATTTCTTCCTCCAAGAAGGATTGATAGCACAAAAAAATGTTTGTTCGAGGATAAAATCATATTGATTTTCTAATTGAAAAAAATCACCAACAATAAATTTTTCAGCAGGAAATTCAGGTACTCTTTTCAGAAAGTTTTCTTTAGAAATAGGAGCAAAATCGAGTAAGGTGATGTTAGAAAAACCCATTTTTAAAAGCGCTTCTCCTTCATAGCTGTTGCCGCAACCAGGAATAAGTATAGCAACGTTTTTGTCTTCTATTTTTTCGAAATAGGAAATGAATGCAGGACTAGGATATCCAATATCCCAACCTGTTTCTAGAGTATCATATCTTTCGTTCCAATATTGGTTATCTAGTTTTAACTTTGTCATTCCTCAATTGGTTTTCTTATAGTTTTGAAAATTACTTTGTGATTTTCTTTGATTTTTGGAACAAGTACACAGTTGGTGATGTAATTTTTTTCCAAGCAATTTCCACATTCATCCACTACAATTTCATAAGTATAGGTTTTATTTTCAGTATCTAAAGTGAAATTTCGTCTGATTTTGTATTTACAATTAACCAACATTGTTTTTCCAACTAGAGAATATTTATCCAGATTGAATGAGTTGAGTTTGCATTGGTCTTCATTTCTATAATTGGAGATGAATATTTCTTGTAAACCTGCTTCAGAAACTATAACAAAGTTTTCATTCTCATTTGCCATAAAAATACAATTAGAACAAAGTGAAGTATCTGCAATAATATCACCTTCGTTTTTTACTGTTTTGCCCCAACAATTTATTGATTTTTCACAACTTGATAACAAAATTGCTGAAGCCATCAAAAAGAGTAAAATATTTCTCATATCAATTAATTTCTATGCAAATTTAGTAAATATCTAAACCTTATTTTGCACGAAACAGAAATAATGTTCAATTTTGCAATGATTTAACAAATTTAAAAGAAAAATGGTACTTCCAATATATGCATACGGTTCGAGTGTTTTGAGACAAGAATGTGAAGAAATCGAAGAAGGGGCTGATATTTCAAACTTGCTCAACGACATGTTTGAGACGATGTATAAATCTCAAGGTGTTGGTCTGGCTGCTCCTCAAATTGGAAAAGCGCTCAGACTGTTTATCGTAGATGCTGCCTCTTTTGCTGATGAAGAGCCAGAAAACGAAGAAGAAGCAAAGAATTTCGAGATTTTAAAAAATTTCAAAAAAGTATTTATCAATCCTATTATTGAAGAGGAAGAAGGAACGGAATGGGCTTTTTCTGAAGGTTGTTTGAGTATTCCTGGAATTAGAGAAGATGTTAATAGAAAATCATTAGTTACGATATCTTATTTTGATGAAAATTGGCAATTCAAAGAAGAAAAATTTGGCGGAATTGCTGCTAGAATAATCCAACACGAATACGATCATATAGAAGGTATATTATTTACCGATTATCTCAATCCATTGAAAAAAAGATTACTCAAAAAGAAACTGACAGATATTTCTAAAGGAAAGGTTGATGTGAATTACCGAATGACATTTCCTGTAAAGTAATATTATGTATTTTTGTATTGAATAAGTGTTAATTTCAAAAACGAGACAGATGAAGAAAATATGGATATATGGTTTGTTTTTGACAACCCTTTCATTTTTAGGTTCTTGCGGAAGCAATGAACAACAAAATGAAGAAAATAATGTCGCGTTGAGTACAGAGGATGTTTCCAAGGAAATTGAAAATTTATCATTTTTAAATGAAAATTTAATAACATCAAGTCCTCAAAATACTTACGGAGCAGGTAAAATGCTTTATAATGCAGCAAATGATTTTGTGAAAAAGTATCCTCATCATGTTAAAACTGCTTCTGTTTTGGAATTATCTGCCAAAGGCGCAGAAGCGATGCAACAATACACAGAAGCAGTAAATATTCTCAATAAATTGATCAACGAATTCCCTGAAACTGATGTAACTCCGAATTATATTCTCAATAAAGCAAGAATTCAAGAAGAAAAACTCAATGACATTGCTGCTGCTAAAGATTCTTACAATGAACTTATAGCGCGTTTTCCTAACGATCCTGCTGCAAAAGATGCAAAA
>CAWUIK010000070.1:0-16059 GCA_963922585.1 uncultured Flavobacteriales bacterium
GATAAAAATTTAAATCAACTTAATGTATAACATTTATTCACAAAAAATAAATTAAACATAAAGTTATCTATATTTGTATAAAAAATATAATGAATTCTATGTTTAGGAAAAAATCTTTAAAATTATATTCTATTGCTTTTTTAAGTTTTGTAGGTTTTAACTCTTTTTCTCAGCAACAGTTAGAAAATCCAAGTTTTGAAACATGGGAAAATGTTGGTGCTCCCACTGAGGAGCCCGTGGAGTGGAGTTCAATCAAGACTTCTGACAATTCAGGCTTAAATACTTCAGCACCTAAGGTTTGTGAACGTTCTTCAGATGCTCATTCTGGAAGTTATAGTGTAAAACTTACAAATGTTTCTGCTTTTTTTATCGTTGCTAATGGCATCCTTTCCAATGGAAGAATACATTCAGATTTAAATCCTGAAAATGGCTATGTTTTTACAGATGCTTCAAATGCGCAATGGAATACTCCTTTCACTTCAAGACCTGACAGTTTGGTAGGTTGGTATAAATTTTCACCTCAAAATAATGACAAAGGAAAAGTAGAAGCGATTATTCATTCTGGAAATGCTCAAAATCCTGAAAATGGAACAGCATCAAATTTTGTTGCCAAAGCTAGGTTTATTCTTCCATCTACTACAGTAAGTTCATGGACAAGATTTTCTGTTCCTTTTCATTACTTTAATTCTAATCCGAGTTCTCATATTTTGATGGTGCTTTCTAGTGGAGATAGTACACAAGCAAAAGCTGGAAGTATTGCTTTTTTTGACGATATCGAATTAATTTACAATCCTCTTTCTGTGGATGAAATTGATGCTCAAAAAATTGTAGTTTTTAGTAATAACGTAAATCTATGTATCCAACTTCCAAGATTCAATTTCGATAATAATAGAATTAGTGCTAAAGTTTATGATTTACAGGGAAGAGTCGTTAATACAGTTGAAAATTTAACACAAGGAATCAATTATACTTCATTGCCCAAAAATGAAGGTATTTATTTGGTGAGTATTGATATCAATGGACAAAAGATCACCAAAAAGATTGTAATTACTAATTAGATTTTGAATATTGAATTACGTTTTAGGATTTATATTATTTTTTGTCGGATTTTCTATTAATTTTTTTGGACAAGATAAAGGTGTTTTTAAAGGATTAGTTACTGATGGGTCTGAACCAATAGTAGGTGCTCATATTCAAAATGTAATTGATAAATCTATAGGAAGTGTCACCAATTTTGATGGAGAATTTGCATTTGAATGTCCTGTTGGAGTTCATGAATTTATAATTTCTTTTTTAGGTATGCATGCTGATACTGTTGAGATTGAGATTGTAAAAGACAACATTACTACAAGAAATATTTTATTAAAATACGATACTGAGGTATTGCAATCTGTTGAGGTAAAAGTAGGTAAGTTTGATACGGATATCAAAGATATGACGATTTCTTTGGAAGTTATCAAACCTGCCATCATTGAAAATAAAAATACCCGTTCTATAGAAACTATATTAGACCAAACTCCGGGTTTAAATATTATGGATGGAGAACCTCAAATAAGAGGAGGAAGTGGATTTACATTTGGAGTGGGAAGTAAAGTCGCTGTTCTTGTGGATGATATGCCTATGCTTTCAGGCGATGCAGGCAGACCAGAATGGGGATTTGTTCCTGTAGAAAATATAGATCAAATTGAAGTAGTAAAAGGAGCGGCTTCTGTACTTTCTGGAGCATCAGCTTTGAGTGGTGCAATTCATATCAAAACTGCTGAACCAGGATTAAAACCTTTGACTAAAATAAACATCTATTCTGGATTTTATTCCGCCCCAAAAGATACAGCATCTCAATGGTGGGATGATTATCCCTACATTCATGGATTGAATTTTTTACATTCAAGAAAGATTAAAAATTTAGATTTTGTGATTGGAGGTTTGGTAAATTTAGATCATGGATATATAGGAGCACCTCAGCCAGGACCATTTGTTGTAGATACTATTACCAACTTTACTGACGAACAAATGCGTTCTCAAAAAGGCAGATTAAATATTGGCTTAAAATACCATCCTAAAAAAATCGAACGATTAACATTTGGTGTAAATGCCAATGTAATGTACAACAATACCAATATGACTTTGGCTTGGCTAGATGATACAGTAGGTATTTTCAGAGCTTATCCTGGAGGAGTAATTCTTCAAAAACAATTGATTTATAATATTGATCCTTATGTAAATTATTTCACAAAAAAAGGAATGAAACACAGCATCAAAACAAGATATTTGAGTACAGATAACGAAATGAGTGCCAATCAATCTAATTTTAGTGATGTTTTCTATGCTGATTATCAATTTAAGCATGTATTTAAAAGTATGCATAATTTAAAGTTGATTGCTGGAGCAACAACTACTCAGACCAATTCTATTGCTCAAATTTATGCTGCTAATGGAGATAGTAGTAATTATATTGCTAACTATTCTGCTTATTTTCAGGTTGAAAAGAAAATTTTAGAAAGGGTAAATCTTTCCTTTGGTTATAGAGGTGAACATTTCACTTTGAACGACTCTATTTCTGACGCTGCTACCATTATGAGAGGTGGATTAAACTTCAAAATTACTGAAGGAACAAATCTTAGAGTTTCATACGGTCAAGGGTATCGTTATCCTACTATTGCGGAACGATTTATCAAAACAAAGGTAGGAACTTTTGGTGTGTTTGATAATCCAGATTTGAAACCAGAAACCAGTTGGAATGTTGAAGCAGGATTACGCCAAGGATTCAAAATGGGCGCACTGAAAGGATATTTAGATGTAGCGGTGTTCAAACAAGAATATCAAAATACAATAGAGTACCTTTTTGGTTTTTGGGATCCTACCTATCAGTTTGCTTTTGCTGGATTTAAATTTTTGAACACAGGAAACACTCAAGTTGTTGGTGTAGATGCTTCAATGGCTGGACAATATAAAAGCAAAAAGAAAAGTACAGTGAATTTTATTTTGGGCTACAATTATATTTTACCAACTACTTTAGAACCAGAAACAGTTTTTGCAGAAGATTACAAACCTGGTGGAAGTGGTTTATTTAGTTATAATTCTACAAGTCTTGATGCTTCTAGAAAAATTTTGAAATACAGATTTTTACATACTTTTAAAGTAGATATTGAATATACATTCAGGTCATTTATTTCTATTGGTGGAAGTGCTCGTTATTTCAGTAAAATAGAAAACTTAGACAGGGCCATTATTGATTTTGAAGAAGTTACAGCCAATACGGGAGGTTCATTACAAGAAATTCGATACTTGGACTATTATGAAAATTACAACAATGGCAATTTGATTTTTGATACAAGAGTATCTTATACCTATCTCGAAAAACATAAAATATCTTTAGTGGTAAGCAATCTTTTGAATAGAACTTATTCGCTTAGACCTTTGAAAATAGAACCCATGCGAACTACAATGTTGCAGTATTCTTTAAAGTTTTAAAATAAAAATTCCCACAGAGTTAATAGGAAAATGTATCCGTTCTTTTTGTGGGAAAATTCAACATTTAGAATTTCAGATTTACATTCAACAAGAAATTTCTTCCTGCTTGAGGGTAATAAAAGTTTTCGTCTGTTCTTTCATCTCCAACTAAATATCCCCAAGTATAGCCATTGTTTTGATACATTTCGTTAAATATATTATTTACTAATAGTCCAAAACTCAAAGCCTTTCCAATTTTATTTTCTAAAGTATAAGCCACTCTGAAATGTGAAATAAAATAAGCATCAATCATCCTGTCTTCACTACTTGTATTGTCTAGATATTGCTTGCTTACATATTTTGGTAAAAGTGAAACTTCCAAATTTTTAATAGGAACATAAGTCAAGTTCAAGCCTCCTATAAAATTGGGGGAAAATGCCAAATCTGTATTTTGATAAATGATTTCAATTTCTTCAAAAGCAGCCCAATCAAAAATATATTCTTTAAATTCTGGAATTTTATTCATACTTAAAGCAATATTTCCTGTAAGTGTAAATTTCTTAGAAAATTTATAGCCACCTTCTAGTTCCAAACCTGCTCTATAACTTTCGTCAACATTGGTTCTTGTGTAGCCTCCAACATCATTAATTTGTCCCGTCAATACCAATTGATCTTTGTAATACATTAAGTAAGTGTTGGTATTCAAAATGAAATTACCATTCTTGTGTCGATGTCCTATTTCAATATTTTGTAATTGTTCTGGTTTGGGTCTGTTTTCAGGCGTGTTTTCTCTAAAGTCGTCTCTTACAGGTTCCCTGTGAGCAACTGCATATGAAGCATAAAAAAGATTGTTTTTGTTCAGTTCATAATTTAAACCCAATTTTGGATTAAAGAAATCATATGATACTTTTTGAGAAACATTTTGTATAGTCCCACTCACATCGTCCACACCCAAAAATTGATAATCTATATGTCTGAATTGTAAATCTCCAAAAAATTGGAATTTCTGATATGAGTACAAGGTTTTTATGTAAGAACTGTATTCAAATTTCACAGCATCATTGTTATAATATCTATGGTTTAAATTGCTTTGTGAAGCATATCTAGCCCAAATCACTTCTCCAAAATGTGCGCCATCATATTTATTGGCTGAACCACCAAATATGATGTTCAAATTCTTTTGATTGTCATAATTTAATGAAAATACACATCCATAAAAATCATTGTCCAACCATCTTCGTCTGATTAAATCTGTGTTACTAATTACTGTGCAATCAATTGCAATAGGCTCCAATCCATAACCGGCAAAATCATCATCTTTTCTGTATTGTTCGTAATATCCTCTTCCTTTAGTGTAATGTCCAGAAGAAGTAAGGTAAAGGTTTTTGTTAAATTCATGCGTAAAATGCAATTGATAATGATCTTGTTGGTAGTTATCTACCTCATTTTCGTATTCATAAAAATTATAGGTTCTTCCTGAATTTAACAAGTTTTCTCTTTCACTGTCTGAAAGATAATTTCTATCTGCATAAGCATTCATTTCATCTTCGCTTCCAGTTAATACACTTTCAGGAGTTCCATACCAAGATTGATAAGTAATTTCTTTTCCACTGAAAACATTCGCTTTAATGGATGATTTTTTACCGTACCAAGCACCTGCCAAATAAAAAGATTTTAAATCTGATGAGGCTCTATCTATATAACCATCTGAAGTTATTTTTGAAAGTCGAGCATCAAGTGTAAATTGATTGTCAATTAAACCAGAACCAACATTTACAGTATTCTTCATAGTATTGAAAGACCCAAACGTATTATTAATTTCGGCATATGGTTTTTCGTTCAATGTATTCGTAAGCACATTGATGCTTGCTCCAAATGCTGCAGCACCATTACTTGAAGTTCCCACACCTCTTTGCACCTGAATGCTTTCTACTGAAGAAGCAAAATCTGGCATATTCACCCAGAAGACTCCATGAGATTCCGAATCATTGAGTGGAATTCCATTTACTGTTACATTGGTTCGGGTAGGATCTACACCTCTAATTCTTATTCCAGTATATCCAACTCCTGCTCCTGCATCAGAAGTGACAACAGTGGCAGGTGTTTGATCCAAAATAAAAGGCAAATCTTGTCCATAATTAGATTTTGAAATGGCTTCTTTATCTAAATTTGAACTTGTAACTGGTGTTTTTGAATTTGCTCTTGTAGCCTTGACAATATATTCATCTGCTAAAATGTTGTTTTCTTCTAATTTAAAATCAATGTTTAAATCTTCTTTTAGAATTTTGATTTCTTGTTTTTGGGTTTTGAAGCCAATAAATCTAACAACAAGGGTGTATTCACCTGGTTTCACTTTAGAAATTTGGTAATTTCCATCCCAATTAGAAGCGGTTCCATAGAAATTTTCTTCAATAAAAACAGAAGCACCTGGAAGTGGTTCTCCATTTTGATTAGAAATATTTCCTTTAATTGAATTTTGAGCAAAAATGCTCGTTGGCATAAGCAAAAATGCCATCCATTTGTTTTGAAAAAGTCTTGTTTTCATGTTTTTTTAACACATTAACAAGAACAAGGGGCTAATTCTTGGATAAATTAATAATTTATTGAATTAACACTATTTGTCTGACATTCAAACTTTCTTTTTTACCATCCACACATAATGGTAAAAATTTACGGTTTGTCTGTCGGTCACTTTCCTACGCAGGCATTATCCTGATCAGGTAAAATGGGTATAATCTCAGCCATTGTTTGCACAACAGCACCCCTTAGAGACACGACAAAAATAAATTCTTTTTTGATACAAAAGGATAAAAAAACATAAAATATTCACCTTCTGATGTCTCAAACCGCCTTAATGTAGTATATTCGCAAAGCGAAAAAGAAATTAGAAATTATGAAGGCGGAAGAATTGGCATTTAACAAAAACGAAGACGTTAATAAACTAAGAGTTTCAGAATTAAATCAAAAACTTGAAGCAATATATCTTGGTGGAGGTCAAAAACGAATTGATAAACTGCATGCTCAAGGAAAAATGTCAGCTAGAGAACGTATTGCTTTTTTGGTAGATGACAATAAACCTCAAATTGAAATTGGAGCATTTGCTGGAGAAGGAATGTATGAAGAGCATGGTGGATGTCCTAGCGGAGGTGTTGTCATTGTCATGGCTTATGTGTCAGGAAAGCAGTGTATAGTTGTGGCAAATGATGCTACTGTTAAGGCTGGAGCTTGGTTTCCAATTACGGGAAAGAAAAATTTGAGAGCGCAAGAAATTGCAATGGAAAATAGATTACCAATCATTTACTTAGTGGATAGTGCTGGTGTTTTTCTTCCAATGCAGGATGAAATTTTTCCAGACAAAGAGCATTTTGGAAGAATATTCAGAAATAACGCCATTATGAGTTCTATGGGAATTACTCAGATAGCAGCTATTATGGGAAGTTGTGTTGCAGGTGGAGCTTATTTGCCAATCATGAGTGATGAAAGTTTAATTGTAGATAAAACAGGAAGTATATTCCTTGCAGGATCATATCTTGTAAAGGCGGCCGTAGGTGAAGTAATTGACAACGAAACTTTAGGAGGTGCAACTACACATACAGAAATCAGTGGTGTTTGTGATTACAAATCCAAAGATGATAAAGATTGTCTGGAAACTATTCAGAAAATAATGGACAAAATAGGTTCTTATGAAGAGGCTGGTTTTGATAGAAAAAAAACTATTAAGCCTAAGTTGAATGAAAAAGAGATTTACGGAATTCTTCCGGAAGATAGAACCACACCATACAATACGATAGAAATCATCAAAAGACTAGTCGATAATTCTGAATTTACAGAATACAAAGAAGGCTATGGAAAAACAATTCTCACAGGATATGCTAGAATTGATGGATGGGCTGTAGGAATCGTTGCTAATAATCGTCAAATCATCAAGAACAAAAAAGGTGAAATGCAATTTGGAGGAGTTATATACAGTGACTCAGCAGATAGAGCGGCAAGATTCATTATGAATTGTAATCAAAAGAAAATTCCATTGGTGTTTTTGCAAGATGTAACTGGTTTTATGGTTGGTTCACGTTCAGAACATGGAGGAATTATTAAAGATGGAGCAAAATTAGTAAATGCCATGTCAAATTCTGTAGTTCCTAAATTTACCATAATCATGGGTAATTCATATGGAGCAGGAAATTATGCTATGTGTGGTAAGGCTTATGATCCAAGATTAATTGTAGGTTGGCCAACTGCACAAGTGGCAGTTATGGGTGGTGCGCAAGCAGCAAAAGTTTTGCTTCAAATTGAAGTAGCTAGTCTTAAAGCTAAAGGAGAAGTAATTACCAAAGAAGCTGAAGATGAATTATACAACAGAATCAAAGACAGATATGATACTCAAACTTCACCTTATTATGCTGCCTCTAGAATATAGATGGACGCTATAATAGATCCTTTAGATACAAGAAAATGGATTTCTATGGGAATTGAAGCTGCAAATCATTCACCTATAGAAAAACCATATAATGTTGGTGTTATTCAAACATAAATAACTTTCTTTATGAGAATCGTAATTTACGGTAAACAATTCAAAGAAGATGCAGATGCTTACATAAGAGTATTATACAAAAAGTTAGCATCAAAAGGTATCGAAACAATAACCTACAGTAAATTTGCGGATTTTTTGAAAACCCGTGCTATTCCTGATTTTAATTTCGATGTTTACAACACTCCATCAGAACTTAAGGTAGATTTTGACATCCTCATTACAATAGGAGGGGATGGAACTATCTTAGATACGATTACTTCAGTTGGAAGTAGTAATATTCCAATTTTGGGAATCAATACTGGAAGGTTAGGTTTTTTAGCAAACAATGCTAAAGAGAATGTTGAATATGTGATTGATTTACTTTTAAAAGGTGAATATTTTCTTGAAAAAAGGAGTTTACTTTCGCTTACAACCGAAGACAATCTTTTTGAACAATACAACTTTGCTATGAATGAAATTACGATTCATAAAAAAGATTCTTCCTCCATGATTCAATTACATACTTATGTTGATGATTTGTTTTTAAATACCTATTGGTCTGATGGGTTGATTATAAGTACACCAACAGGTTCTACCGCTTATTCTTTGAGTTGTGGAGGTCCTATATTGGATCCCAAAAGCAAAAATTTTATTATCAATCCAATTGCACCTCATAATCTTACTGCTAGACCAATTATAATTCCTGATGACTCCAAAATAAGAATTGAAGTGGAAGGAAGAGAAGAGGAGTTTTTAGTAACATTAGACAGTCGCTCTAAAACGATTACTAACAAATATCAACTCAATATTTCAAAAGCAGATTTTTATATTAATCTCGTTCAGTTTGAAAATCAAAATTTTTATAAAACCATAAGAAATAAACTTTATTGGGGACAAGACAAAAGAAATTAATCGCTGCTCTTTTTCAATTTATTGTAAAATTAATATGAATGTTAAAATATTTTTTTTAGTTTTGTCATCTATATAGAAGAATTTTGATGAAAAACATATTACTTATAACCCTATTACTCATGACGTTTATTTCCAATGCACAACATTGGAAATCTATGAGACATGAAGTAACTCTTAGTACTGGAACTACAAACTTTCTAGGAGAATTAGGTGGTGCAGATGATATTGGATCTACTGGAATTACAGGGGTTAAAGATTTTGAATTCAAAATGACTCGTCCAGCTTTTAGTGCTGGATATAGATATTATATCAGTCAAACTTTTGCCATAAAAGGTGAATTTTTGTACGGAAGACTAAACGGTGATGATGCGCTTACAGCAGAGCCATTTAGACAAAACAGAAACATACATTTCAGATCTCCTTTGATTGAACTTACTGCTAGATTTGAATATTACCCTTTTAAACAATATTTTGGACATTTATACAGAACTAATGGAGTTCTTGGAAAGAAAATTAGTAAAATAAGCCCCTATTTGTTTGTTGGTGTTGGTGGTTTTTGGTTCAATCCAAAAGCACAGTACAATGGTAGTTGGGAAGCGTTACAACCTCTTCAAACAGAAGGAGTAGCATATAAGAGAATTGCCGCGAATTTTCCTTTTGGTGCAGGTGTTAAATATGCAATCACCAAACAATTTAGTATTGGTTTTGAGATGGGATTGAGATATACTACCTCGGACTATGTGGATGATGTTAGTGGAAAATATATTGATCACTCATCTAGTTCTGCTATGATTCAATATCTAGCAAATCCAACTATAAATAGCATTGCATCATACACTGATGGTTCATATGTATATAATCCTACTGCTCCAGGAATGCAAAGAGGAAATTCAGACAACAAAGATTCTTTTTTAGTTACTTTGTTTACTGCTAACTATAAATTCCTACAAGGTAAAAGAAATTTACCTAAATTCTAAATCTTACAATAAAGTGTATTTTTATACGTTTTAGTTTTCATTAATTTCATTCTGTTTATTCAATAATGAGGGTATTTTTTTTAATTATATTTTCTTTTTTAATTCAATTTAATTTTTCTCAAAAAACATCAGATATAGGTGTTCTTTTAGGAGGTGGTTATTATGTTGGTGATATAAATCCATACCAACACTTTTATAATACAAAGTTTGCAGGAAGTATTTTTTTTAGAGACCAAATCAATAAAAATGATAGGCTCACCTATAGAATAAGTGCTTCTAGAATTAATTTAGAAGCTTTTGATGCTGACTTTAATAATGACAGACAAATCAATAGAAATTTAAATTTCAAATCGTCCATTACTGAAATTGCTGGAATTTTGGAAATCCATTTTTTACCATATGAAATAGGTAGCAAAAGGAAATTTGGAACACCTTATTTGTTTTTTGGATTGTCTTATTTTAAAATGAACCCTATGGGTAAGTATAATGACGATTGGATTGAATTACAATCATTGGCTACAGAAGGGCAGGGGACAAGCGCAAATGATAAAAATCCTTATAAACTAAATCAAATTTCAATTCCTTTTGGTGTTGGAGTAAAATTAAATATAAATTCTAGAATCGCAATAGGATTAGAATATGGCCTAAGAAAAACATTTACAGATTACATAGATGACATTAGTGGAGATTATGTGAATGCTAACTTTTTGAGAGAAACAAATGGTTTCCTTTCTGGAGAATTGTCAGATCAAAGCCTAAATAATGAAAGTACTTTCTCTTCTAATCATGGAGTTTCGAGAGGAAATCCAAATAATAAAGATTGGTTTGCAATGGCAGGATTTACAATAAGTTATAGACTTAAAGCATATACCACATGTAGATAAAGTAGTCCAATTGTTTACAACATTAACATTTTTTGCATTTTAAATACTAATAAAAGTTCATCATTCCCGTTATTTTTTAGAAATTTGCGCCTTACTAATTTTAAGTATGTCATTTAAAGAACGAATAAACAAAGATAATATTCCTCAACATGTAGCCATCATAATGGATGGCAACGGAAGATGGGCGCAACAAAAAGGCGAACATAGAGTCTTTGGCCATACTCAAGGAGTAGAGTCTGTAAGAGAAGCTTTGACAGCTGCGGGTGAAATTGGTGTGAAATATTTAACACTTTACGCATTTAGTACTGAAAATTGGAATCGCCCTAAAGAAGAAATAGACGCTTTGATGGATCTTTTGGTTAAGACAATATCATTGGAAGTCGAATCATTAAATGAAAATGGCGTAAAACTTCAAGTGATAGGTGATGTTGATAGTTTACCTCTAGGATGTAAAGAAGCATTAGATAAATGTATTAAAGATACAGAGAATAATTCTAAAGTTACTTTAGTTCTTGCATTGAGTTATAGTTCAAAATGGGAAATTCAAAATGCAATCAAAAATATCGCTTTAGATATTCAATCAAATAAAATTACTCCTGAAGAAATTAGTGAAGAATTAATTAATTCTTACATGAATACAGCGCTTATTCCCGATCCTGAACTCTTAATAAGAACAAGTGGTGAATGTAGAATAAGCAATTTCCTTTTGTGGCAATTGGCCTACACTGAGCTTCACTTTATTGATACTTTGTGGCCGGATTTCAAAAAAGAAAACTTTTTTGAAGCCATTTATAATTACCAACAGCGTGAACGAAGATTCGGAAAAACAAGCGCTCAAATCATAACAAATGAATAAATATATTCTATATGTATCTTTGATTTTATTGAGTGTTTTTACTCATATACATACAAATGCTCAAAGTTTTGGAGAATTTAGTTTTGAATCGCCTAATACTTACACCATCTCTAAAATAATTGTAGAGGGTTCTTACAACACCAACGAAAATACCATCATAGCCAAAAGTGGACTAAAAGAAGGTGAAAACATAACTGTACCAGGACTTGCAATTGCTTCTGCAATTAAAAAACTTTGGGAAGGAAATTATTTTTCTGATGTTCAAATTGTTGCTGAATCCATTAAAGGAAATAATATTGTTCTAAAGATTAAATTAGTAGAATTAGAAAAATGGTCTGGAAAAATTAAGTACCATCCAAATCTATCTAAAAAAGAAGCAGATGATATTAAAGAAAATCTAGGTTTTTTTAGTAATCAGCCTATTTCTAAAGATGATTTGTTGAAGGTAAACAGGCAAGCAAGAATTTACTTTGTAGATAAAGGTTATTTCAAAGCAACTGCATCTAATTACATTGTAGCCGATACGATTAAAGGAGGATATGATATTCATGTGAATATAGATAAAGGAGCAAGATATAAAATTAACGAAATTAATATTTCTGGAAATTCAGAATTAACAGATGCCAAAATCAAAAGACAAATGAAAGACACCAAAGAAAAGAAATGGTGGAAACTTTTTTGGCGCTCAAAATTCAATCGTTCCAATTACGAAAAAGACAAACAAAAAATCATTGATAAGTATATCGACTTAGCCTATAGAGATGCTGAAATAACTTATGATACAATCTTTGATTTTGATGAAAAAACGATAAATATTAATCTTGAAATAAACGAAGGAAGCAAATATTTTATCAGAAGCATCAATTGGGTAGGTAATTCTAAATATACTTCTGGAAGATTAGATTCCACATTAGGAATCAAACCAGGAGATGCTTATAATAAATCTGTTTTGGATACTAGATTGTATATGAACCCCAATGGATCTGATGTAAGTTCTTTGTATATGGATGAAGGTTATTTGTTTTTCCAAATCACACCCGTTGAGAAAAAAGTAACTAGCGATTCTATAGATTTAGAATTTCAAATTTATGAAGGAAAACAAGCAAGAATCAAAACAATTTCTGTAACAGGAAATACAAAGACCTCCGACCATGTTATTATCAGAGATTTATACACACAACCTGGAGATTTGTTTTCTAGAGATGCAGTTATTAGAAGTCAGAGAGAACTTAGTCAAAAAGGCTATTTCAACCCTGAAACGCTGGGGGTAAATCCAATTCCTAATCCAACTGATGGAACAGTCGATATAGAGTATCAAGTTGAAGAAAAGCCAAGTGATCAAATTGAATTGTCTGGTGGTTTTGGAGCAGGACGTGTAGTAGGAACATTAGGGGTTTCGTTCAATAACTTTTCTATTAGAAACTTTTTCAAAAAAGAGTATTGGACACCTCTTCCTTCAGGAGATGGACAAAGATTGAGTTTGAGAGCACAATCTAACGGATTTTGGTTTCAATCTTATAATTTATCATTCACAGAACCTTGGTTGGGGGGTAAAAAACCTCAATCTTTTAGTTTTACAGCCTTTCATTCACAACAATCTGGACAACCCTTTTTCTTGAGAGATGCGAATAATAGACTGCTGAGAGATGCTGATGGGAATAGAATCTCAACACCCGATAGACAATACATGAAAATTACAGGAGTTTCTATTGGTTTGGGTAAAAGACTAAAATGGCCTGATGATTATTTCTCTGTTTATCATGAATTGTCTTACCAATATTACGATATTAACAATTACGGTAGTGTTTTTGCTTTTGCAGACGGATTTTCAAATAACTTGAGTTATAGATTTGCTATTAGTAGAAACTCTATTGATCAGCCTTTATATCCAAGAACAGGAGCGGATATTTCTTTCTCTGTAAAAACTACTTTACCATATAGTTATTTTAATCCAGATAAAGATTATGCTTCTTTATCTGAGCAAGAACAGTTTAAATGGTTGGAGTACAACAAAATTAAATTTACATCTTCTTGGTTTGCTCCGCTTACAAAAGATAAAAAATTAGTTGTAAACGCTCGTTTTGGTATTGGTTTATTGAATCCTTGGAGTAAAGAAAGAGGTGTTACACCATTTGAAAGGTTCTACATGGGAGGTTCTGGACTTACAGGATTTAATATCGATGGAAGAGAAATCATCGCTTTGAGAGGTTATGAAGATGGAGCAATTTCAGCTGAGACCGGTGGAGCGTTAATTAGTAAATATACTTTAGAATTGAGATATCCACTCTCGTTAAATCCTTCGGCAACGGTTTATCTTTTAGGATTTGCTGAAGCAGGTAATACGTGGAATAATTACAAAGATTTCAACCCACTACAAGTAAAAAGATCTGCAGGTATTGGAGTTAGAATTTTCTTACCAATGTTTGGACTTATGGGACTAGATTATGGTTTTGGGTTTGATCCAGTGGATAGTGGAGCAAGAGGCTTTGGTAGTCATAACCCTCTAATTCAAAGTCAAGGCTTCAATGGACAGTTTCACTTTACAATTGGTATGAATATTGGAGAACTGTAAAAATCTTTAAAAATTAATTGTATTTTCGCAACATTAAAAAAGCAAAAAATGAAAAATTTATTCTTCACGTTAGTATTATTTTTTGGTAGTATTTCATTTACTTCTGCACAGAAATATGCGTTTATTGATGTTGAGTATATTCTATCTCAAATGCCTGAATATACAGAAGCACAAAAAAAACTCGATGATATAGCAGAAAAATATCAAGCGGAAATTAAAGCAGCATATGCAGAGATTGATAAGAAAATTAATGCACTAAAACAAGAAGAAATTTTATTGCCAGCAGAAACAAAGAAGCAAAGAGAGATGGAAATTGCTCAATTGCAACAAGAGGCTCAGCAATTACAACAACAAAGATTTGGTGTAAAAGGTGATATTTTCAATAAGAGAAAAGAACTTATAGAACCTATTCAAAATAAGATCTACAAAGCAGTTAAGGATATGTCTGATGAAAAAGGTTATGATTTTGTATTAGACAAAGGAGCCAACTCAAATATTCTTTTTGTAGATGTGAAATACGATAAAAGTGATTATATATTAACCTTATTAAAAAAATAAAAACAAAATAAATTCTATTATTATTCAAAATTAAAAAACCATGAAAAAATTATTATATACTATAGCGATTTGTTTATCAGTTGTAACCATATCAGCACAAAAAATAGGACATATCAATACTCAAGAACTTTTACAACAATTGCCTGATTATAATCAAGCTAAAGTTGAATTGGAAAACTTTGCCGCTGAACAACAAAAAGAATTTGAACAATTTGCCAAATTGTATCAAGATAAAGAAACTAAATACATCGCTAAAGAAAATGCATGCAAAAAAGATCCAGATAATTGTGATAAGGATTTACTTCAAATGGAATACAACAACTTAATGGAAAGCGCTGATAAATTAGAGAAACTTCAATACGAAATGGAAGCAAAAATCCAAGAACGTGAGAGTTTTTTAATTAATAAAATTATCGGAAAAATTAGAGTTGCAGCTGAAGAAGTTGCCAAAGAAAAAGGTCTTTTGTATGTCCTAGATCAATCTACTATCTTATATGCTGGTGGAGAAGATATTAGTGCTGCTGTAAAGGCTAAATTGGCTAAGTAAGAGTAATTTACGACTTTTCGATTATTCGATATACGACTTTTCGATACACGATTGAATGAAAAATAAATTTTGATGGTTGATGTAAGATAGAATGGGAACTAATTTGAAAATAGAAAATTACGACAAAAGAAGAGAGGACAATTTGTTAATGTGACTTTGTAAATAGCACATCGGACATTGTTCATTGAACAATTTTCAAAAAATACAAGTCTTCAATATTCAATCTGATGTCTTTTAGTCTATAAATAATCCATCACCGCCAACATCCAACAACTAACCAATAGAAACTAAAAAGGCTTTACCTCTTCTGTTCCATCAGCATGTAGCGCGAATCTGGTTTTATCTTTTGCATGCACTTGATCATATCTTGACCAAGGCCAACCCCCAAATTTAGTTTGGTGATATTCTTCAAAGGCTTCTTTAATTTCGTCTTTGGTATTCATGACAAAAGGACCGTATTGCATAACAGGTTCATTGATGGGTTTTCCTTGAAGCATAAGTATACTCACATTGTCTTTTCCTGCTTCTAAAAATAATTCTGTTGAAGCATCAACAATAACAGCGTTATAGTTTGGAATTGAAGTTCCAGAAATAGTTAACTCATTACCTTCATAAAAGTATAAAGTTCTGTTGATTCCTTCTTTAGACTTAGGCAATGTACATGTGCCATTAGCCTCTATTTTAATATTCCAAATCGCTACATCGTTTTCGGTAGTAGCAGCCCAAGAATCTGGAGGAGGAGCAGGAGCGATATAATCTTGAATAGCCCCAGCGATAACTTCTACATTGGTTG
>CAWUIK010000071.1:0-15782 GCA_963922585.1 uncultured Flavobacteriales bacterium
AGTAATAACCAATATACAACATTTGTCCATTAGGAGTTTTTGCCATACATTTTCCGTTTAACAGACCGTTTGAGTATTCATTTTCACTTTGTAAAATTCCATTGGGATGGTAAGCTGTCCAAACGCCTTCTCTTTTGCCATTAACTATTGTTCCCATTACTTTGATGGTACTATCAGGGTAAAAGAATTGATAATCGCCATCATTAAGATTATCAGTTTCATATGTATCAGTAATGATAACATCGCCTGGGCTTGCATTGCTTTTTAGTGAGTCTAACAAAATATCAGAACTTGATTTTTCAATGTTTATTGGATTGGTTGTAGTAGCTTTTACTTGAGTTCTATCTTCTTCATTTTTACACCCAGTGATAAAAACGACAAAAAATAATAGTGCCAATATTAATATTGTTGATGATTTGTGAACCATTTTTTCTTGATTATTAATATACAAAGATAAGTAAACAGATGAAAAATAATACAAAATATATGGTAATTATAGAAATAAAAAAACGGTTGCTCTTAGTAAGGACAACCGTTTTTAAAAAAATATCTATTTATGATTATGAATCTAATATATCTGGATCTGACATATCAGCAGCATCTTCATATTGAGCATCGCCAAAGCCTAACATTGGCCAAAATATTGGGGCTAACAAAGTCATTCCAACACCGAAACCTGCTCCTTTTCCAAACTTTTTTGCAATTTCAATGTTAATAACAAACATTGCAATGTAATTGATTAGTGGAATAAAGAATAACACAACCCACCACATAGGTTTTTTAGAAATCTCAACCATAACAACTAAGTTGTAAATAGGAATGATGGCAGCCCAACCTGGCTTGCCTGCTTTAGAAAAAACTTTCCAAAATCCAGCTATAACAACAACTATTACAGCTAAGTAAATAATAATTAAAAATTCCATAGTTTATAATTTTAGTTAATAATTACACAAACATAAGAAAAATATTTAATTACAAAACATTAAAAATGTGTTTTAATATTTTTTGATAAACCTTACTTGTAGTTTATATTCTTAATCGACTTACTCATAGGCACATCTTTGTGGCTTTTGTATGTTCCTAATATTTTGTCTCCAATATTATTGGTAATGCCCCACCAATAGTTTTCATTTCTGTAATGATGTAATTGATGAGCCGTTTTGAGTTTGTTGCTCCAAGGAAAGATGTGTTTGTATCCTGGTATATGATGTCCTAAGTGCATCCATTCGTAATGTAGATAATAAACAATTACACCCAACAAAAAAACTGTTGAAATGCTCAAATTGAAGGTAAGCAATAGTGCCAATCCAAATAAGGCAACAAACAATATAATTACCGACAAAATTGGCGCAAAAATCAAAGGGACATGATTAGGATCTTCGTGGTGTCCGTAATGTAATACATTCATAAAATCTCTAAATGCCTTCATATTTCTTGCCCAACCGTAGCCAATCAACATCGTGTTTTTGCTCTCGTCAATTTTAAGTACTTGCATTTTTTTAGGCTCTCCAAACATTTCAGCATCAAGCCAATCTCCTTTTTTAAGCTCTTTTTGAAGTGGAACATCTTTTACGTTACCAATTTGAGCGTGAAGAATATACTTATGGGCAAACCACTCAAAAAATGGAGCGATAATTACTGGTGCAAACAAAACATACCAATGTTCTTGAATGAAGTTGAACTTAAAAGCGACAAATCCTACTGCTATTCCAATAGCAATATAAGTCCATACAGATGGATGTTTGAAATAATGTGCGGCTACTTTTTTCATTGTTTTTTTTGTATTTGTTAATAAAAGTAGCGTGTGTAGTAAATTCAAAAGTAACAAATATTTTACAGAATAATAATAAAAAGTTTAGAAAAATAATTTGCTAAAAAAAGTGCCTCAAACCAAAACTTACATTTCTAATGGGCGCAAATAACAAAACAGCGGATGGTCTTGCTATGTTTCCTATGCTTGCAAAACTTCTAAAAAAACCTAGACCCGCTTCATATTGAGTAAATAAAGATAGATTTTCTTTCAATGCATATCCAACACCAAGTAAAGGTGCTATTCCAACACCAAAATCATCACCTTGAAAAGGGCTCAACCTTACTTTTCTCAATGACATAGAATAAAAAAGATCGGCACCTACAACAAAATAAAAGTTGTTTTTGTAAAAATGTTTTTCTGCTCCTATGGTAAAATTAAAAGGAATAAAATCATGCTGGATTAAGTTTCCTTGGGGTCTTCTACTGTAGTTGAAAGAAATACTTGCTCTGTAATAGAAATCTTTACTTGAGTATTGAGAATAATCAAAGTAAACCTGTGGTCTATAGGCATTACTCATGGTAATACTTTCAAGTAAATTACTCACGCCATATCCAAAACTACGATTGAACTTTGATAAACTGTCTGTTTTGTATCTATCGTGCTGAGACCAAATTGAAGTTGTTCCAATAAATAAAAAAAGTGAGAGAATTGAAAAACGTCTAATTGTATACATGCAATTGGTTGTTATCCGGATTAAAAGTCGTGTTATATTGATACAAAGCAAATGTAGCAGGTCCTTCAATTACTGAACCATCAAAAATATGATATTTAGTGCCATCACAATCACAATTTATAGTAAACCCTGTGCTGTCAACTTCTCCAGCTCCACATGCTTGCTCCACATTGTAAGTGCATCTTCTTTCGTATGCGTTTATTTTATCATACGTTTGTCTATACAAAATGAGTCCATTGTTACCTCCTGTAGCATACACCCAACCTCCAATAATATTGAGGTTTGAATAGGCAGGCAAAGATGTGTTGATATACAAATCAATAGGAACATAAGGCATTTGATTTCTGTTTCTATTGCAATTCGATAAGAGCAATAACAAAATAACCAAACTTAAAATTATACTTGTACTTTTCATGTATTTGTGTTTTTAATATTATACGATATTAAAACGTAAAATAATAAACAAATGATATTCAAGTTTCAACAAAAAACTGATTTTCACTTGTAAAGTTAATGATTTTCTTTAAATTTACTCCTATTATTTTTAAATTTAATTCAAAATGAAATATTGGATGGTCATAGTGTTTTTTATTGGTATGTCGAGTTTTTCGAGTGTTTCTTATGCACAAGAAGAACCTGTGAATAAGCATTATGAAAAAAAGAAAGAAAAAAGAGCCAAAGAAGCAAAAAAAGCAGAGGCTGAAATCCTTAAGCAACACGAAGATATTCAAACCAAAAACACCAAAAAAATGATGAAAGAGTCTAAAAAGAAATCCAAAAGACTCAAAAAAGGAAAGTCTAACGAGCCTTTTTACAAAAAGTGGTTTATTAAGAAGTAAAACTTTTTGTACAAAGTATTATGTTTTAGGTACAATGTATTTTATAAATTACAACTAACGAAGAAACTTTAAGACTGAAGAGAGAAACTTTTGTAAAAAGCACAAGGTCTTTGTTATTGGGTAAAGTGAATTAAATTTATTACTAGACCTAAACAAAGTTATTGTAATCTTTACATTTCTCTCCTCATCATTTTCTGTAGTCCTTTGTGTAAAAAGTAATAACAAACCGCTGCGCTCAAAATATCTGCAATAGTGAAAGAGTACCAAATCCCATTGAGTCCCCAATAATGTGGTAAAACAACAACAAAAGGCACAAGAAAAAACAATTGCTTAGTAAGTGTCAAAAGTAAGGCTGGAACAGCCTTTCCTAAGGCTTGATAATAACTGGCGCCAACTAATTGAAAAACCACCAAAAAAGACCCCATAAAGACATAAAATATAGCTTTGGATGTTTCTGGAATGATATCAAGGGATTTTTCATCCACAAATAAATAAGGAATTTGGTCGCTAAACAGTAGTAATAAACCACATAGAAAAGAAGCAATAAAAAACCCTGAAATATTTGATAATCTTATAACCTCTTGTACTCTATCGAATCTCTTTGCTCCATAATTATACCCTGCAATAGGAACTAAACCTTGAGCAATACCAATGAGAGGGAAAAATGCAAACATTGAAATACGAGTTGCAATGGCGTACACACTTATGGCATTTTCTCCACCGATTCCGTCCAAATTGCCATATACAAATAGTATATGATTCAATAAGACCACCAAAATACTTATGCTTCCTTGCCTTACTATACTTACAGAACCAATGCCCACAATTTCTTTTAAAATTGCTTTTCTTAATTTAAAAAGATGGAGCATTACTTTTAATTCTCCTTTTCCTGATAAATAAAAGTATAAAATATATCCTCCAGAAGAAAAGAATGAAATCGTAGTTGCCCAAGCAGCGCCTTCCATTCCCCAATCAAATCCATAGATGAAAATGGCATCCAAAATCATATTCAAAATAGAAGGAATCAAAAGCACCATCATCGCTTGATTGGCTTTGCCTTCGGCTCTTAAATTATTGTTTCCTGTCATTGCCAAAGACAAAAAAGGAACTCCAATCATGGTGATGGAATAATAAATGTCTGAGGGTTCTTTTAATGCGCCCACAGCTCCAAAAATTAATAAAATTTGGTCTTTGAAAATAAAACTTATCAAAGCAAAAAAAGAAATAACAATCAAGGCCAATGAAATCTGATTGTTGAAGGCCAAATTGGCTCTCTCTCTATCTTTTGCTCCAAAAGCTCTTGAAACTATTGAAGCACCTCCAATTCCTATCGCCATTCCAAAAGAGGACATCAAAAACGCAATTGGTGTAACAATACTCACTGCGCCAACTCCAAACTTTCCTACAAATTGACCAACAAAAATAGTATCAACCAACATATTGATGGCCATCAAAGCAAAACCAATGGCAGCTGGTACTGCTTGTTGAATCAATAATTTGGAGATTTTTTCTGTTCCTAATAATTCGGACTTACTCATGAAACATCCGAATTTAATTCAATGACAGTGATTTCTGGCCAAATCCCAACTCTACCGGGCATTCCTAAAAACCCAAAACCTCTATTGACATATAAAAATTGATTTTTCTTTTCGTAAAGTCCCGCCCATCTTGGATATTTATATTTTACTGGGCTCCACTTAATCCCTGGAATTTCTATTCCAAACTGCATTCCATGCGTATGTCCAGATAAAGTTAAATCAATTTGTTTGTTATGATCTACTACTTCAGCATCCCAATGACTTGGATCGTGAGACATTAGCAAGGTGAAATTATCATCAACCCCTTCAAGTGCTTTTTGCAAATCCCCGTGTTGAGGAAATGGAGGTAATCCCCAATTTTCAACTCCTACTAAATTAAAATGTTGACCGTCTTTTTCAACTTTTACATTTTCATTTCTCAACAAATGAAATCCTAAGTCTTTATGTTTTTGTATAAAACTTTCGAAATTTTCTTTCTTAGCATCTTCATTTTGCCAAGGAAAATAGTCTCCATAATCATGATTTCCTGTAATGCTAAAAATACCGTCTTTGGCTTTTATACCTCTCAAAACAGATAAGTAAGCATCTACTTCTTCTGCCCTATCATTTACCAAGTCTCCTGTAAATAAAACCAAATCAGGATTTTGAGCATTGATCATCTCTATTCCCTTTTTAACTTGCTGTGGACTATCGAAAGACCCAGCATGAATGTCGCTAATGTGTACTATTTTATAGCCATCAAAAATTTTAGGAAGGTTTTTGAATGCCAGTTTTTCTTTTTTGACTTTATAGTTGTATTTTCCTACTGTAATTCCATAAATCAAGGATAAAAATGGTAAAGCGGCTAATCCCAAACCTGCTTTAATTAAAAAAGATCTTCTGCCTTCTAAAGTGAGTTCTCCATTAAAACTACTGTTCAATTTCATCAGTTTGTCAGAAACCCAAACAAGAAACCTTGAGGTATCTATAAGAACTAAAATTCCTGAAAAGATAAGTTTGCTTACAATAACTGTAAAAGAAAGTCCAATAAACAAATTCATTGCTAATGTTCTTTGTACAAATGGTAAATTATTTTTACCCATATTATACATAGCGCTAAAAATGGCAAATAACACAAAAACAATAGACAAAAAATTGATAATATTATAAAATATAGCATTCTTATTTTCTTTAAGAATAACTTTTAAGTTGAAATAGATGTACAACTCTGCCAGCCCATAAATCAAAATAATAATTAAAAATATGATTACTCTTGAACTCATATATTGATAATGTATTCAGATAAAGGAACTCTAACTTTAGGTAAATTTTGATTCGCGTCTTCTGCTGCTCGATATCCAATAGGAAGCATCAAAACAGGAAATAGATTTAATTTTTGTAATTCTAAAATTTCCGAAACTTTTTCGGGAACAAATCCCTCCATAGGGCAACTATCCACTTGTTCTAACGCACATGCAGTAAGCATCGTGCCTAAAGTTATATAAACTTGTTTTGCAGCCCAGTTGACTCTTGAATTATCGTCTTTTAAATTTGTAATCCACTTATTTATTGAATTCTCAAATCCTGCTAAATTTTCGATCGGCAAATTTCTTGTAGTTGAAATTCTTTGGATATATTGATTTACTCTTTCGGTGCTAAAATTGGCATCTACACACAGCACCAATAAATGACTCGCGTCCGTAACTTGAGATTGGTTGAAACTTGCGCTTCTTATCTTTTCTCTCAAATGACTCGGCCTAACATTTATGATTTTTATAGGTTGAAAACCTAATGATGTCGCAGTTAAATTGGCTGCATATAGTATTCTTTGAACCGTTTCTTCAGGAACTATTTTGGTGGTATCAAATTTTTTGGTAGCATACCTCCACTTTAATGAATTGATATACCCCATAATTATCCTCTTAATTGATCCATCAAAGCAGAAAGTTTTTTAGCTTCTTTCTTTGTTAAATTATTAGAGAATTTTTCCGTAATATCAAAGGATTTATCCTGATCCAATTTCTTTAAAAAATCCAGTCCCAATTTTGTGATTTTTACAAAAACCACCCTTCTGTCTTCGTCACACCTTCTCCTTTCTACATATTCAGCAGAAATTAACTTATCTGCCAAACGAGTAGTGTTAGGTGATTTTTCAATCATACGGCTTTTCACATCATTCATAGCCATCCAATCTTTTGCACCTCTCAAAATCCTTAGAATGTTGTATTGTTGTGTGGTGATGTCGTACTTTTTTAACGAATCACTGTGTTGGTTTTTGAGCCAATTGGCCGTAAACATGATGTTTATTATCGCCCTTTGATGTTCCGTTTCAAATTTACTTTTAATTTCCTGATCTATTGTTGCCATAATATTTTGTTGAGCAACAAAGTTATATAATATTTTACAAGTAAAATACTTTTTTTAGAATAATTGTTTTGAAAAAGAAAAACGAAACAAATATGTGATTAAACATTATTTATTCAAATATACGTAATTTAATACTAAAGCAGACTTAAATCAACTTTTCTTTAATTAGGTATTCAGCAATTTGAATAGCATTGGTAGCCGCGCCTTTTCTAAGGTTGTCCGACACCACCCACATGTTCAATCCATTTTCTACTGAGTTATCTCTTCTAATTCTTCCTACAAACACATCGTCTTTACCATGAGCGTGAATTGGCATTGGGTAGATATTCTTTTTAAAATCATCTTGTATGGTAACGCCTGGCATTTCACCCATCTGATTTTTTAACGTTTCTAGGTCAAAAGGTTTGTGTAGTTCTACATTGATAGACTCAGAATGTCCACCAACAACAGGAACTCTCACAACAGTTGCAGTAACTTTTATGGAATCGTCTCTTAATATTTTTTGAGTTTCATTCACCAATTTCATTTCTTCACTGGTGTAACCATCTTCATAAAAATCTCCACCGTGTGGCAAACAATTTTTATCGATGATATAAGGATACACTTTTTCTCCTTCTATGCCTGCCCTCTCGTCTTCGAGTTGTTTTATGGCTGCAACTCCTGTGCCTGTAACACTCTGATAGGTGGAAATCACAATTCTTTTTAATCCATACAATTGATGTAAGGGCGCCAATGCCAGCACCATTTGGATGGTACTACAATTGGGATTCGCAATTATTTTATCTTCTTTGGTTAATTCTGAAGCATTAATTTCGGGTACTATTAACTTTTTTGTTTTATCCATTCTCCACGCTGAAGAATTATCAATGACAGTTGTTCCAACTTCCGCAAACTTAGGTGCCCATTCCAAAGACACAGTTCCTCCAGCAGAAAAAATTGCTATTTCGGGTTTGGTGTCTACAGCTTCTTGTAAACCTACTACGGTATATGTTTTACCATTCCAATCTACTTTATTTCCCTTACTTCTTTCTGAAGCGGCAAGAATTAATTCTGTAATAGGTAAATTTCTCTCTAGTAACACTTCAAGCATTACATTTCCTACCATTCCGGTAGCACCAACAACTGCAATTTTCATAAATTCATTTTAAGTTTTCAAAAATAAATTAAATAATGATGTGAAGTGAATTTATGAGAAAATATATTTACTTCAATTGTTTGAGAGAATGAAATTGATTTTATTGATTGTTGTACTCGTTTTCTTTAATTAAGGCTTTAATTTTGTCTCCAACTATTTCTTCAATTTTGTTTTCATAAGCTTCAGAAAATTTAGAACTTTTTAAGAGATTGTCTAAATCTGTTTTATCTTCATTGTATGAAATATAAAATTTGGTATATACTTCAACAAGATTTGGAAATTCAGAAATAATGGCTTCCTCAAAAACTCTTGTTGGATTAATTCCTTTTATTTTTGGAATATTTTCTTCTTCAATTAAACTTTTCATTTCTTTTATCTTGGCGTCAACTTGAGTTTTATACAAAGCATAATATAATCCAGATAAGTAATATGTGCTTTTCTTAAAAATAGGCAAATCAGATATATATTTAACAGCGTTTTTTTGTATCTCAGTTCTAATTGTATCAATTATAATTGTTGAAACTAGAAGTTTTACTGAAATATCATTCACGTATTCTGAATCATCTATTTTATCATTTAAGTACAATTTATCATATTCATTTTTTTGAAAAACTCTGCTATGTCCCATTCTAGAACGTAAAGTCTGTGCTGCAAACCAAAAAACAGCTCGATATGCCAAAGCTGCATTTGGCATTGAAACTATTTGATCTGATTTTACATTTTTAGACTCTCCTTTTCTATCATAAACAAAATCAAATAAATTCATTTTTTTACCAATTTCTATTTGAATAGGATCATTTGCTAAAAGAGAATAAGTTTTTACAGCGTTCTGATTATTTGTTGCACGAATTACATTCATTTTAAATTCTGCCTGCTCATTACTAATTGAATAAATTTTAACAAGAACATTTGAGGCTCTAAAATTATTTTTAGTCTGTTCATTATATTTTGCGCTATACAAGGCGTTCACAGTTTGACAACCGTTTATAATTTGCATATCAGTTAATTCAATTGGTAATTTTTTTCCATTCTTAACATTACCAATATCAAATTTTTCGCATATAATACTAATCCCATTGTTCATATAAGGAAACCAAATGCTTTCATCAGAACTAATAGTGCCTATAATATCTTTGTTTACAGAGGCTCTGTCACCTAATTAAAGACGAATATTCTCTGCATATAGTTGATTATGATGATATTTGTTTTGGAGATTAATAAATTCATTAACATTACAGATGCCTACAAACACTTTTTTTGGAAGCCCTATGCCTCTTTTCGTTGAATTGTCTTCTAATCTATATGCGTGAGTTCCATCAATTTCAAATTCTAAAACTTCTTTATCAACAGAAATTTTTCCGTTTCTTGCTAAATCCAAAACATCCTTTAATCCATAAGCTTGAATTTTAAAATTATGGTGTTGCTTGTCTGTTAGGAATCTATTAGAGACTGCCTCGATAGCAACTTTATTGCTATTATTTATCCCTTGTGCATTATTAATAAAATGACAATGGATCATAACTTTACGCCCTCTTCTTCCATTTAAAAACATTTGAGTTTTGTCGTAAATATCTTTTAACACTGGGTTTTTTAAATCATCCTCTCCCATCAACTCTGGATGCACAAACACATTATTCATTGTGGTAGCAAAGATTTGTAATTCCTTTGGTGAAATAGCATTATTAAAATCATTATGAATCTTGTACTGAAATAAATGCAAATGTTTTTCACTTGTCTTTTCAGAATCAATGAGAGCATAAGCATCTATCTGAAATTCATCCATACCTGAAATATTTTTATCACAAATAACAAACTCTTCAAAAAAGCCATCTTCAGTATAATCCATTGCTAATGATGCAGCCATAGCCATATATAAAATATTATCTGGTTGATTTTTTATTAAACCTGATGACTTTCCAGCTTGTATTGTGAACTTTTCGTTCATTCTTCTAAAATAATCGAGTTCAATTCTTAATTCTGGATATTTAACTATTATGTTTTGCATACTATTTTATTTTTCTTCTAAATATTTTAAGTTAACTTAGTTCCTGAACTTCATTCACAAAACTACATCATTTTATTTTATTATAATAAGTAATCTTTAAAAATCCTTAGCTCATTTGAACTGTAATTACACTCATTTTGAACTAGTTTTTAATTTCTTCCAAATCTCTAAAACACAACTTTTATCAATTTACTTTCAATTTCAAACAAACCACAAAAAAATTTTAAGAAAATTTATAGTTTAAATAATGTGTTTTTAAATGTGAGTGATTAATTTTACAATTATTAATTATTAACCATAAAAAATATAAGATTATGTCTTTCGAATTACCAAATTTACCTTATGCGCACAACGCATTAGAGCCAAATATTGATGCCAAAACTATGGAAATTCACCATGGAAAACACCATGCTGGATATACCAACAATCTTAATGCTGCTATCGAAGGAACTGACCTTGCTGGAAAGTCAATCGAAGCAATTTTGAGCAGCTTGGATATGAATAACGCAGCAGTTAGAAACAATGGTGGAGGTTTTTACAATCACTCTTTGTTTTGGGAAATCATGTCTCCTAATGGAGGTGGAGCACCAACAGGTGCGTTAGCAACTGCTATCGATGCTGCTTACGGATCTTTTGATGGATTTAAAGATGCGTTTGCTAAAGCAGCTGCAACTCGTTTTGGATCAGGTTGGGCTTGGCTTTGTGTTCACAAAGGAGGAAAAGTAGAAGTTTGTTCTTCACCAAACCAAGATAATCCATTGATGCCAGGAGTTGGTTGTGGAGGCTTCCCAATTTTAGGATTGGATGTTTGGGAACACGCTTATTACCTTAACTACCAAAACAGAAGACCAGATTACATTCAAGCATTTTTTAATGTGATTAATTGGACAAAAGTTTCAGAATTGTACGAAGCAAACAAATAATAATCAAAAAAATAAGTAATTTTAAAGCGCACTACATACAGTGCGCTTTTTTTATGCCAAAACTTTTAATCTTTATAGGAATTGTTTTCGTGTCTTTTTCTGTAATTGGACAACAACAAAATAAATTGGGAAATCATTTATATAAGAATTTAATCCTCAAAAGAAACGTTGAAATTCAAAAACGAAGTTCCGAAAAACATAGCAAAGCGGTTGCCGCTAGTTTGAATATAACTTTAGGTTTGTTTGGTGTTCACAGACTTTATTTAGGAACTGCACCACAAATTCCAGTCATATACACGCTCACTTTAGGAGGTGGCGGATTTTTGATGTTGTCTGATTTGGGTGTAATACTTTTTACCAAAGATTTAGAACAATTTAGTAACAATTCTCAAGTAATAATGTGGAGTAAGAATGAGGAATAATTAATCCTTTTTCTTTATTTTAGAATTTACACTTTCTGCATTAATCAATTTATAATGAGATTCTGCATCATCTTCTCTATTTAGTATGAGAGTCCCTTTTACTTGTGCTTTTTTTCCAAAATATATTTTTGAAGATTCATCCAACTCTATAATCATAATCTCGTCCAATTGCATTGGCGTTTTTATAATTTCGTCTTTAGAAAGCAAATGTGTTTTGGAATCAAAATTATTTAGAACATGATAGTTACCAGCAATGATAACCTCTGTAGAATCTAATGCTTTTTGTTTTTTGGAAAAAACTGGTTTTTTCACTTCTGTTTGTAGTGCTTCTGAAAACTTCTTCTCATATTTTTCTATAGTCAAATCATCCCAAGTTATTGAAGTTGTGGAATTCATTTTAGTTAACTCCTGACCAAAATTAGAAATTGAAAAAAAGAAAATGATTGAAAATAATAGTATAATGTTTTTCATGAAATGTTGTTTTAAGGTACAGTATTTTTAACGAGATGATTTTCCTTTAGTTTCAACTCTTATCATTGGTTTTGACACTTTGGTCATAAGTGTTTATTCAATAATAATTACATCTTCCAATATATAGGTTAACTGAAGAATATCATCTGCATTCAGCCTCAATTTTCCTTGCACCGTGATGATTTTATCCATTCTCAAACCATCATATTGTTTAGAAAGTTGAATTTCCATTACTGATTCTGGCCCTGCTTGTCCACAGAAGAAACAACTGCTATAAGGATTAGCAGAAAGCACATAATAATCTGCCAAAATATCAACAGGAATCACATATCCACGAATTTGGATTTTCTTTCCGTCTAAAGATTTTACTTTACTTCCAAATTTTGGAACCATATAAACAGCGTTAAATTCTTCAGACCAAACTTCTTGAAACTCAATATCCTTGAGCAACTCCCAAGTGATAACTGTTTGAGCATTTGTCTTTTGAGTAAAACTCAAAGAAAATAAAGTGCTGATGATTAGTAAACTAAAAAATTGTTTCATTGTGTTAAAATTAAATTATAGAATCTTTGCCTTGCAAAATACATTCCAAAAGCAATATAATATGCTGCAAATATAATCATAAGGATTAAGAAAGTTGAATTCCTTAACACTCAAAAAAACAAAACCCCAAAACAACTGAGTCTTGGGGTTTTGAAAGTTATAATTGGTGTTATAACTGTAAGGTTACTTTTTGGCACGAATCAAGACTTCGTCTATCATACCATATTCTTTAGCCTCTTGAGCAATCATCCAATAATCTCTGTCTGAATCATCCCAAACCTGTTCTGGAGACTTACCAGAATGTCTTGCTATAATTGCATACAATTCCTTTTTCAATTTTTGAATCTCTCTGTGCGTGATTTCGATATCTGACGCTTGTCCAGAAGCTCCACCTAGCGGTTGGTGAATCATTACTCTTGAATGTTCTAATCCTGTTCTTTTTCCATCAGCACCTGCACACAATAATACAGCACCCATAGACGCTGCCATTCCGATACAAATAGTAGAAACGTCTGGGTTGATGTATTGCATGGTATCGTAAATTCCTAATCCAGCATAAACACTTCCTCCTGGAGAGTTGATGTAAATCTGAATGTCTTTTTGAGCATCAATCGATTCCAAGAAAAGCAATTGTGCAGTAATAATATTCGCAACATAATCGTCTATTCCTGTTCCAAGAAAGATAATTCTGTCCATCATCAATCTTGAGAAAACGTCCATTATCGCAACGTTCATCTGACGTTCCTCAATAATGTTTGGTGTCATTCCCACAGGAACTTGCCCCATTGCAGAAGCATATTTATGCATGGTCATGGAAGAAATTCCCATGTGCTTAGTTGCAAATTTTTGAAACTCTGAAGAGTCGTATGGATTGTTCATTTTGTTGTATGTTTTATATATATAATCTGTTTGAAAGTCTAAAGTTATTATTTTCTTTAAATAATGATTCCTTTTTTATGATTTTTTAATTGACAAAATAACGTTGAAACTTCTATTGAATTTTTAAATTATTATGATTTGAAGGTTTATTGATAATAAGTTGAGTTGATTGAAACATATTTTTACTTTACCTAAAAATTGTTCTGTAAATTTGCTTCGAGATGTCAAAGATAGAAGCGCTAAAAGAAATCATCAAAACCTTACCTCCAACTCCTGGGGTGTATCAATACTATGACAGTAGTGGCAAAATCATTTATGTAGGAAAAGCCATTAATCTCAAAAGTAGAGTCGCTTCCTATTTTGCCGCTAGTGCCAATCATAATGGCAAAACACAAATTCTCATCAAGCAAATTGCGGATATCAAAACCATCAAAGTTCCTACCGAGATGGACGCTTTATTACTTGAGAACAGTTTAATAAAAAAGTACCAACCGAAGTACAACATACAACTAAAAGATGACAAAACCTACCCTTGGATTGTGATCAAAAAAGAACCTTTTCCAAGAGTTTTTTATACCAGAAATGTCAAAAAAGACGGCTCGGAATATTACGGACCTTTTCATAGCGTAAAAATCATCAAGACTTTGATTGAGATGTTTCAACACACATTCGATATCAGACATTGCAATCACAAACTCAACGAAAACAATATCGGAAGTGATGAATTTATGACTTCTGTGGAATATTACATTGGCAACTGCAAGGGTTGCTGTCAGGGAGAAACCAGTATGGAGGAATATGAAGAAAGACTCCATAATATTCGAAAAATTCTCAAAGGAAATGTCACTGCTGTAATCAACGAACTCAAAAAGAGAATGCACGAATTAGCCGAAAATTACGAATTTGAAAAAGCACAAGAAATCAAAGACAAGCTGATTTTGGTAGAAAGATACCAATCCAAATCTACGGTAGTAAGTGCCTCACTTCACAATTTGGACGTATTTACGATTGAGTCAGACATTAACAGCGCTTATATCAATTTTATCAAAGTGATGAGTGGCGCCATTATTCAATCTCACACACTAGAAGTGAAGAAAAAACTGGAAGAATTGGACAGTGATGTCTTGGAATTTGCAATTCTGGAAATTCGAGACCGTTTTCCAAGCAAATCCAAAGAAATTTTAGTTTCACATGAGGTGAATATGGAACTTCCCGGAGTAAAATTCTTAGTGCCACAGAAAGGAGAAAAGAAAAGTTTGATAGAACTTTCGCATCGAAATGCCATGTACTACAAAGTAGAAAAGTACAAGCAAATCAAAAATGTGGATCCCGATAAACACGTGAATCGAATTTTGGAAACCATGAAAAATGACTTGAGATTGGCAGATTTACCTCGTCACATAGAGTGTTTTGACAATTCTAATTTTCATGGGACCAATGCTGTAGCTGCTTGTGTGGTTTTTAAAGATGGCAAACCTTCCAAAAAAGATTATAGAAATTTCAACATCAAAACTGTGGTTGGCGCTGATGATTTTGCGAGTATGGAAGAAGTAGTGTTGAGAAGATACCAAAGGCTTTTGGATGAAAACGAGCCACTACCGCAACTCATTGTGATAGATGGAGGAAAAGGACAATTGAGCAGTGCCGTAAAAAGTTTAAAAGCATTAGGTCTTTTTGGTAAAATTGCCATTATTGGCATTGCTAAAAAACTTGAAGAAATCTACTTTCCTGGAGATTCTGTGCCCATCTATTTGGACAAACGAAGTGAAACATTAAAAATAATTCAACACGCCAGAAATGAAGCCCACAGATTTGGCATTACGCACCACAGAAACAAAAGAAGCAAAAATTTTATTCAGTCCGAACTTCTTGGCATCGAAGGCATAGGAGACAAAACCCAACTTCAGCTCATCAAAGACTTTAAGTCGGTTTCTCAAGTAAAAAAAGCCAACTTCGAAGCGCTTAAAGATTCCATTGGATTTGCCAAAGCTCAAATTATTTGGAAATATTTTCATGGGACAAGTTTCAAAGTGTAATTTTTGACATAACAACAATTATTTTTTTGAAATCCAATTAATTCTTTATATTTACAAAGTAAACGACAACCACATGAATGGAATAAACGCCAGTAGCTGGTGTTTATCTGTTATATTTGAGGGCTAAACGTCAGTAACTGACGTTTAGCCGAGTGTTAG
>CAWUIK010000072.1:0-15705 GCA_963922585.1 uncultured Flavobacteriales bacterium
TTACTACATTTTATCCATAACAGCAGTTGTTACTCCTGTTGAAGAAAATCCACCATCATGAAATAAGTTTTGCATGGTTACATATTTAGTAAGGTCACTAAACATAGCCACACAGTAATCTGCACAAGCCACTGCTGATGCATTTCCAAGCGGACTCATTTTTTCGGAGTAAGAAATGAATTTATCAAATCCTTCCACACCACTTCCTGCTGTTGTAACTGTAGGTGATTGAGAAATGGTATTGACTCTTACTTTTTTGGCAATTCCATAATGATATCCAAAACTTCTACTGATAGACTCCAAAAGTGATTTTGCATCAGCCATATCGTTGTAATCAGGGAAAATTCTTTGAGCAGCTATATAGGTTAAAGCAACAACAGAACCCCACTCATTGATAGCGTCATGTTTCATCGCCACAGATAATGTTTTGTGTAACGAAGTTGCCGAAACGTCCATAGATTGTTTGTACCATTCGTAATTCAAATCTGTGTAATGTTTCTTTTTTCTAACGTTTGGTGACATTCCTATAGAGTGCAAAATAAAATCTAATTTACCTCCAAGAATTTCTTGAGCTTTTACTATAAGGTTTTCCAAATCTTCTATTGAAGTTGCATCTGCAGGAATGATTTGAGAATTGGTTTTTTCGGCCAAAACATTGATTTCTCCCATTCTCATTGCAATTGGAGCGTTAGTCAATACAAATGTAGCGCCTTGTTCGTGAGCTTGTTCTGCAACTTTCCAAGCAATAGACATTTCATTGAGTGCTCCGAAAATTATTCCTCTTTTACCTTTTAATAAATTATTTGACATATTTCAACCTTGTTTAATTTTTATCAAAACTACATATTTTTTTCATTTTTAAAAATCAAAATATATTTTTTCATGAAAAAATGTACCGTTTTTCAAATTTCCCGTTTAATAATATACACAAACAAAGATTAATTAGAATCAAGATGATAAATTTGAACAAAATTTAAATTTTATAGACTTTTTTATTAATTCAATCATTTGAGAAATCAATATCTAAATATTTTAAATTTACACAAGAATGCAACAGATAAAGAAATAAAAAGTGCATTTAGAAAACTTGCGCTTAAATATCATCCTGATAAAAACCCAAGCGAAGCATCTCAGTTGAAATTTATAGAAATTTGTAAAGCCTATGAGGCTTTAATGAATAAATCAGATAACGAAAAGGAAACACAAAACTCAGAAAAAAGTAAGTTAAATGACATCGCTGCTCAAAACTTCATAAAAAAATATAACAAAGAACTTACTCAAGAAGAGTATGAAGAAAGGCTAAAAAGAGCTGAAGAATATAAAAAAAGAAAAGAGTTTAAAGAGCGACATATTAGAGAACTTTCTTATGACGAGATAAAAAAAAGCAATTTTAGAAAAATAGCTGCTTTTTCTTGTCTTTTAGCTACTATATTATTTTCAATTATAACTATGGATTACTTAGTCTTGAAACCTATCGAAAAAGAAGGGGTACTTTTAGGTACAGGACAAAATGGTTTTCATATCAATTATTTGATATATGATATTGAAGGTTCTCAAAATTTTAAAAAAGAAAATCCACTAGCCTCAAATACGGATTTATATATCAAGATGACCTCTAGTATGGATAATGAAGATTGGAGACATGTTACTGAAAATATTATGGTTAAAGTTTATCAAACCCCTATTTTTGGAGATTATATAGGGTTTAATGAAAGTAAATTTGAAATTGATAAAATAATTTTTAATATTCATAGGTTCCATGTTGTTTTTTGGGCATATTTTATTGTATTCTTACTCCCTATAATCACTTTAATTTTTAGAGGTCCCAATTCATTTTATATCATTTTTGTATATTTGACGAGTTATGCTACTTTTATAGCTGCATTTTTCTTTTTAGTTAGTATTTTAATTTTTGTATTTAATGGAGAAGTTGAATTTTAAGATTTTTTTTCTATTTTTAATGACTTTGATTTTATTTTCTTGTTCAGAAAAGAAAGAAGATAACGCCAAATATATAGAGCAATATGAGGCCAAAAAAGAAGAGAAAAGAATTCAAGATTCTATTAAAATTGCCAATCTACCCAAACCTGATACCAATCTTATAAATGTTATTAATGTTGTAGAAAAACTAACCTATTTTGGGAATCAGAATCACGAAACTAAAGTAAAGATTAATACAAAATTTGGTTCAATGGTCATTAAATTATATGAAGACACGCCTTTACATAGAGCCAATTTTTTGATGCTATGCAAAAATAAATATTTTGATTCTACTTTTTTTTACAGAGTTGTACCAGGTTTTATGATTCAAGGGGGTAACTCAGATAGAGATGATGTGCCCGAAAAAATGAAAAAGATTGGTTTTTATACTGTTCCTGACGAAATATTGTCTCATCATATTCATAAAAAAGGTGCCTTAGCTATGGCGGTTTCGGAGCAGTTGGATATTCCAGAGGAAGAAAGAAACAAATTCAGTAGTCCTTACAATTTTTATATTGTTCAAAACGGACCTTTGAGTGAGTTGTATCTTAAAAATGTGATTAAAAAATACAATTTAAATTTAAGTGAAAAAGACAAACAAACATATAGAACAGTTGGAGGAGCACCTCATTTAGATGGAAATTATACGGTGTTTGGTGAAGTGATTTCGGGATTTAATGTTATCGACAAAATAGCTACTTTACCAACAGATGTAAATGAAAGACCAATAGAAGATATAACTTTGAGTGTTGAAGTTTTAGAAGAGTAAAATTTGCAAACAAAAAAAATAATTGAAATGAATGAAATTATCGTAAAAGCCTTAGAAGTAAATGCTACAACCATTATTCCTAATGTTGGAGCATTCATGAAAATGGGTAAATCTATATTATTTAATGAGTTTTTGAAATACGATGACGGAAAGTTGGCAAATTTTATTGCTGAACAAAAAAGTATAGACATTGCTCAAGCCAAAGAAGAGGTGTTAAAATACAGTAAATCTCTTACTTCTGATTTAGATGCTGGAAAAACAGTTCAATTTGATGGAATTGGTGAATTGAAAAAAGAAGATGGTAAACTAAAATTAGTTCCATCAACTTCATCTGAAACTAAATCAACGCAAAAAGTTAAAAAAGAAGAAATTAAACCAGTGGTAGTTACTCCACCAAAAGTAGAAGAAACTAAACAAGAACCTGAAGTAAAGAAAACTGAGGAAGAAAAACCAAAAGAAGTAGAACTTCCCAAAAAAGTTGTTGTAAACAAAACCTTAGCTACAGATTTTGGAGCGCAGGATGCAATAGATAAAATCAAAGAATTCACAAATAAATCAGATTTAATAGATTTCACCAGAGGAGAAAAAAGAAAAACAGTAATAGATGCTTTAAACAAAAAGTTAGATGCACTCAACGGCAAAACTGAAACTAAAGAAGAAGTAAAAACTGAAGCGCCAGTTGAGGTTAAAACTGAAAAGCCTTTGGAGGATATTAAACCTCAAATAGAAGTCAAAAATGAGGAAGAGCAACCAGTTCAAAAACCAATTGAGAAAAAAGAAGAACTTAAAAAAGAAGAACCCAAAGTGGTTGTTCCTTTTATTGAGACTTCAATTTTAAAAGAAATAGAAAAGCCAGCAGTCGAAAATGAAATCCCAAAACCTAAAGAGGAATTAAAAAATATTGCAAAGAAAGAAGAAGAGATTGATACTGCAGATACTGAAACCATCATAACACCTCCATCTAGTACTAAAGACAAAAAAGAAAAAAAATCTTTGGATGAAAAGGAAATCATAGCAATTTCAAAAAGCGTTGATGAAACCGAAAAACAACTAAAGAAAAGAAAACGAAGAAGATTGGTACTTTTATTAGCTCTTATTTTTATTCTCGGAGGTGGAGGAACATTAGGCTACCTCAAAAAAGATGTGATCATGGCTTACTTCGAAAAGGAGCATACGCCCAAAGAGTTAGCTTCTAATGAGTCTGATGATCAAAGTTCTGAAACAAAGAATGAAAATTCTGAGAATAATTCAACAGAAGAAAATACAGAAACTACTCCTGAAAATGATAATGAAGTTACAGAGGAATTAGTAGAAGAAACTATAGAAGAAGCATCAGTTGAGGAAGTGGTTGAAGAAGTGATTGAAGAACCTTTGGAAGAAGTGGTTGAGGAAGTTCCTGTAAATAATTCAACATCTGACGGACAAAGTAGTTTTGGAAAATATCACATCGTTTCAGGTTCTTATTCATCCGAAGAAAATGCAAATAACAAAGTAAAAGAATTACAATCCAAAGGATATAAAGATGCCAAAATATTAGGTTTGGTAAACGGTTTGCATACTGTTAGAGCGATGTCTTTTGATGATTTGGAAAGTGCAAAATCTGCTTTAAAAGAGTTTAAAGAAAGTGGTAATAAAGGTTTTGTGAAGAAGATTTAATTAATTTAATTAATTTGATAATTTTCCGTAATTAAAATACCATTGTTACATCGACTCATAGATGAAGACCTAAGCGTCTTTCCTTATGGAGATCTCTAAGGATTTAATTTTTAGAGTTAATTTGATATTTTTTTTACTTCAATATGTTTATTTGCATTTTTAACCAATCTCTTTATCTTTTCGTAGCAAAAAGTTCTGAATCTTTTGTCTCAATGTCTTTTGTCATAATTTTGAAATTGCTGTTTTTTCCTGTTTTGAATAGAAAATTTAAATAGTAAAAAAATATTTTCAATATTGCATCAAAAACTTTATTTTGATATTCAAATAGCTTGTACATTCGCATAAATTATATTCAATACACATCCAATTAGATGAAAATTTATTTACTTTCTAGAAATGAAACATTGTATTCTTCTAGAAGAATTATCGAAGCGGCTCGATCTAGAGGTCATGAAGTTCGCATTATTGATTACATGCTTTGCAATTTGGTCATTGAAAAAGGAGAAGCCAAAATTTTCTATGAAGATAAAATTTTAGAAAAACCTGATTACGTGATTCCAAGAATTGGAGCAAACCTTACTTATTATGGTTCTACAGTAATCAGACATTTTGAAGTAATGGGTGTGAAAACTGCTGTAGTAAGTGAGGCATTGTTAAACTCAAGAAACAAATTCAAGTGTTTGCAGGTCTTAAGTATGCATGGCGTGAAAATTCCAAAAACAGGTTTTTCAAGTTCAAGCAATGATTCCAAACAATTGATAGATTATGTTGGAGGTGCTCCAGTAATCATCAAATTACTAGAAGGAACTCATGGTTTAGGAGTTTTGTTGCAAGAAACTGAAGCAGGAGCCAAAACGGTTTTGGATGCATTCACTCAATTAGAAGCCAAAGTAATGGTTCAGGAATTTATCAAAGAAAGTTCTGGAACAGATATTAGAGCCATTGTGGCAGGAGACAAGGTAATTGCAGCTATGCAAAGAACAGCTCAAGAAGGTGAGTTTAGAAGTAACATTCATAGAGGTGGAGTAGGTTCGAAAGTAGTTTTGACAAAGGATCAAGAAGAAACTGCTATTTTAGCGGCAAAGGTCTTAGGGTTGGATATTGCAGGGGTTGATATGTTGATTTCTGATAGCGGAGCAATGGTAATAGAAGTGAATTCTTCTCCTGGCATTGAGGGAATTGAAGGTTACACCCAATTGGATGTTGCTAAAGAAATGATTATTTTTATAGAACAAAGTTTTTCAAAATAATAGCCTATGATTATTAATGGTACAGAAATCAAAAAAGGAAAAAATGTTACTGTTAAAATCAAAGTAGGTGACTTACCTTCGGGAACCCCCATCAATCTATTTGCACATGTTTTTAGAAGTAGAGTAGAAGGACCTACTTTATTAATTTTGGGAGGTGTACATGGTGATGAAATCAACGGAGTAGAAATTGTTAGGAGGGCTGTAAAGGCAGGATATTTCAAAAGATTAAAAGTGGGCAATGTCATCGCTGTTCCTCTCTTGAATATCTACGGGTTTATAAATTTTTCTAGAGATTTGCCAGATGGAAAAGACGTGAATCGAAGTTTTCCAGGTAGCATTAGAGGTTCTTTAGCCTCAAAAGTGGCGCATATGCTTAACAAACATATTTTACCTTTGGCTGATTATTGTATTGATTTTCATACTGGAGGCAGAAGCATACATAATTTTCCACAAGTGAGAGTGAGCCCAAATGATGCAAGAAGTATGCTTTTTGCAAAAGAATTTAACGCACCGTTTATCATTGAAAGTAAAATGATTCCCAATTCACTTAGAAAAGAATGTTTTCGTAGAAATATTCCCGTTTTAGTTTTTGAAGGAGGCGAATCTTTGCGATTGGATAATTATTCTATTCAAGAAGGCATCAACGGAATCAAAAGAGTGATGAAAGCAAAAGGAATGATTGATGAAGATATTCCGAGTCAGAAAAGTATTCATATCAAGCATTCCAAATGGGTGAGAGCTTCACAGTCAGGTTTGTTTATCACTTATAAAAAATCAGGAGATTTTGTTGAAAAAGGTGAAGTTTTAGGACATCTTACAGATCCTTATGGAGAGAAAGAGTCAAGAATTAGGTCTGCATATAAAGGAGTGATTTACGGACACAATAATATTCCTATTCTGAATATGGGAGATGCCTTGTATCATATCGGTTTTCAAGAACCAGAGCAATTGGAAAAAAGTGAAGAGTAGTTTTTGAACTTATAATCCAATTGGTTGTATCAAGGAGTATCATTAAAACTTTAGTTATGAGAATTAATCCTTGTGTAGAAGATGTCAAAAACATGAAATCTAGCGATAATGGTAGGTTTTGTAATAGTTGTAATAAAGTCATTGTAGACTTAACACGTAAATCAAATCTCGAAATTCTTGATATTTATCATCAAAACAATGGGAATCTTTGTGGAATTGTAAATCCAAATCAATTATCTCAAAGGAAATATTATCATCCTTTAAAGCGTTTCGCTCTTGCTTTAATGTTGGTTTTTGGTTCTACTTTATTTGTTTTTGGTAATAACTTGCATAAAGAATTTGAACCCTTTAGAATGAAAATATTATCTCAAATAAATTCAGATACTACCCGTCAAAAGGTTAATGGTTTTATTTATGTGAATCAAAAGCCTTATCAAAATAATACAGTAATGATTTTTTATAAGGATAGTGTTTTTGATATTAAAACCGATCAGAAAGGTGCTTTTAAATTTGACCTGTCAATGAGTATAAATGATTTAGATGATTTAACTTTAGAATTTAAAATACAATCATATTCTAAAATTACTAAATACTTGAATTTAAATATGAATCAATTTTTTATGGGTAAAATAACATTCACTCAAAAAGAAAATAAGCCAATTCTCGTTGGAGAAATTATGATTGATGAAATAAGAAATACAGAAGAAGTTTCACCAATTGGAGGTGGTATAGCACCACCAGATATAAACGATTTACTATTCGATTAAATCTTCCACTTTATATTACAACCTAAACTTGGTTTTTGCTCAAAATCTAAAGGTTTGTTGGCAATCAAGTAATCAAAAACTTTTCTTAAAGATGCACCATCTGGAGTGATACTGTTTCCTGGTCTGGCATCATCTAATTGTCCTCGGTAAACACATTTATCTTCGGCATCAAAAACACTAAAATCGGGTGTGCAAGCTGCGTCATACGCTTTGGCAACTTCTTGGGATGCATCATACAAATATGGAAAGGGAAAATTCAATTCTTGTGCTAAAGTTTTCATTTTATAGGGAGCATCGTCAGGATAGTTTTCAGCATCATTTGAACTGATGACCACAAAACCAATTCCTTTGGAAAGGTAATCGTGGGCTAATTGCACGATGGCTTGTCTTACCAAAATCACGAAAGGGCAATGATTACAAATAAACATCACAACCGTACCTTTTTTGCCTTTTAGTTGCTCAAAAGTGAAAGTTTTTGTAGAAACTACATCTTGCAATTCAAATTGTGGTGCTGTAAAACCAAGTGGAATTTGTGAAGTGGGTGTTCTTGCCATTTTGAAGAAAATTAACTAATTACTTTTTTCAAAAGTAGGAAAATTATCGTAGACATCACTTCAACTTCCCTTTCAAAAACTGCCATGTATAAGATTTTTTACATTTAACGAGTTCTTCGGGTGTACCTTCAAAAACCAATTGACCACCTTCGTCACCACCTTCGGGACCTAAATCAATTACCCAATCAGCACATTTGATGATTTCTGCGTTATGCTCGATTACAATCACACTATGCCCAATTTCTATTAAAGCATTTAAGGCTGTTAAAAGTTTTTTGATGTCGTGAAAATGCAAACCAGTTGTAGGTTCATCAAAAATAAAAAGTGTTTTTTTATCTGTGCTTTTCTTGACTAAGAAAGAAGCTAATTTTATTCTTTGCGCTTCTCCTCCTGAGAGCGTATTACTCGATTGCCCCAATGTTACATATCCCAAACCTACTTCTTGTAAAGGTTTGATTTTGTCAATGATTTTTTTGCAAAGTTTTTCTTCTTTGGATTCAAAAAATGTGATGGCTTCATCTACGGTGAGACAAAGAATATCATAGATGTTTTTTTCAGCAAACTTAACTTCTAAAACTTCGTCTTTGAATTTTTTGCCGTTACATTGCTCACAAACCAATCTCACATCTGCCATGAATTGCATGGAAACTTTGATTTCTCCTTCTCCTTCACAAGCATCACATCTTCCTCCTTCTACATTAAAACTAAAATGCTTGGGTTTAAAACTATTGATGCTTGACAATTGCTGAGAAGCATATAATTCCCTGATATCATCATAAGCCTTTACGTAGGTAACGGGATTGGAACGTGAACTTTTTCCAATAGGATTTTGATCTACAAATTCTACATCTTCAATTCTTTGAAAATCTCCTTTTAAATTGTCGAATTCTCCAGTTTTTACACTCGTGCCTCCGTAGTTTTTTTTGAGTGCAGGATAGAGTATTTGTTTGATTAATGTAGATTTTCCGCTACCACTCACGCCCGTTATTACGGTAAGCACTTCCAATGGAAATTTTACATCAATATTTTTTAGATTATTGGCTCTTGCACCCGTAATGTCAAAACTATTTCTCCAAGGTCTCCTTTGTTTGGGAACTTCAATAAATTCTTTACCATTTAAATATTTTGCTGTCAAACTAACGTTTTCAGCAAGTAATGCTTCGTGATTTCCTTGAAAAACAACTTCTCCGCCTTCTGTTCCTGCAAAAGGTCCCATGTCGATAATTTCGTCAGCTGCACGCATCACTTCTTCTTCGTGTTCTACGATGATTACAGTGTTTCCTAAATCCCTTAGTGCTTTTAAAACTTTGAGCAATCGATGCGTATCTCTAGGATGCAAACCAATACTTGGTTCGTCCAAAATATACATCGAACCTACCAAACTGCTTCCTATACTTGTCGCCAAGTTGATTCTTTGTGATTCACCACCAGAAAGCGTATTGGAAGGTCTGTCTATGGTAAGATATCCTAAGCCTACATCACTCAAATAAGAAAGTCGAGAATTAATTTCGGTAATGATTCTGCTGGCAACAATCCATTCATTTTCGGTAAATTCAATAGCAGCAAAAAAGTCTTTTGCCTTGTCAATACTCATAGAAGCAATTTCAACTATGGATTTACCACCAATTTTTACATAATGGGCATCTTTTCTTAATTTAGAACCACCACAATCATGACAATCTGTTTTACCTCTATATCTGCTCAACATCACACGATATTGAATCTTGTAGGTTTGTGATTCTAAATATTTGAAAAAAGCATTTAAACCACTAAAATATTTATTTCCTGTCCAAAGCAATTCTTTTTGTGCATAAGAAAGATCAATGTAGGGTCTGTGAATTGGAAAGTCAAAAGCATCCGCATTGAGCACTAATTCATTGTTCCATAATGACATTGTTTCGCCTCTCCAACACATGATAGCGCCTTCGTAAATCGATAAGTTTTTATTCGGAATCACCAAATCTCTGTCAATTCCCATTACTTTTCCAAAACCTTCGCAGGTAGGACAAGCACCCACAGGATTGTTGAAAGCAAAAAAGTTTACTGTGGGCTCTTCAAAAACAATCCCGTCCAATTCAAATTTATTTGAAAAACTTTTTTTAATCAGTTTTTTTCCTTCATAAACGACCAAAGCACAAGCTCCGTCACTTTCCATAAAAGCATTTTCGATACTTTCTGCCATTCTATTCACATTGTCTTCTTCATCAGAAATGATGATTCTATCAATCACTAAATGTAAAAGTTTGCTATTTTTATATCTGGATGCATCAAAATCTTCAATTGCAATAATTTCATCATCTTGAAAAAGCCTGCTATAGCCTTGCTCTTTGAATAAATCCACTTGTTTTTGAGGTGTTCTTCCATGAGGCATTTTGATAGGTGCGATGATTAAGCCTTTGGTATCTTTTTTATTTTCCAAAAGGAAATTCAACGCATCTTGTGTGTAGTTTTTCTTTACTTCATTTCCAGAAATAGGAGAAATAGTTTTCCCGATTCTTGCAAAAAGTAGTTTTAAAAAGTCATAAATTTCTGTACTTGTTCCTACTGTCGAACGAGGATTGCTAGAATTTACTTTCTGTTCAATGGCAATTGCAGGAGAAATTCCTTTGATACTTTCTACATCTGGTTTTTCTAACCTTCCAAGAAATTGACGGGCATAAGAACTCAAACTTTCCACGTACCTTCTTTGACCTTCAGCATACAAAGTATCGAATGCCAAACTAGATTTTCCGCTTCCAGACATGCCTGTTACGACAGTCATTTTATTTCTAGGAATAGCAACATCTACATTCTTTAAATTATGCACTTTAGCACCTTTTATCACAATATGCGATCGGTATGTAATTTCTTTTTTCGACATGAGGTGGCGAAGTTAATATATATATTCTTGGAAAGTTATTGATAACTTAAGATTTTTTTGGTTTTCAATAATCAAATCACTTTACTGAAATTAGATTTAAAAAGATTTTAACATTTTCTAAGTAACGTTTTGTAAAGAACACTATCTTTGTTTGCTCAAAAAAATAAGATACTTTCATTAATGTAATATATGGAAAAAATTAAATTGATTGAAAACTCATCTGAGTTAGGGGCTGGAACTAGAGGTTCAAGTTTAGGTGTTGATGCAATGAAAATTGCTTCTATTAAGTCCAATAGTAAGTATTTTACCAATCATGAGATTATTATATTACCAGATAATAACGACTTATTATTTCACGATGTTAGATACGACAAAGCAAAGAGAATAGATGGTGTTATTGAGAATTATGAATTGATTTCTAAAACGCTTGTAGATGTATTTGGAAATGGAGAGTTTCCAATTGTTTTATCTGGAGATCATTCTTGTGCTGGAGGAACAATTGCAGGAATAAAGTCCGCTCATCCTGAAAAAAGATTAGGAGTTGTTTGGATTGATGCGCATGCAGATTTACACTCTCCTTACACTTCTCCTTCGGGAAATATTCATGGAATGCCATTGGCAACTGCCTTAAATTTGGACAATTTAGAGCATAAAATAAAAGATTTAAGTGAGGAGTTAGAAGGACAATGGAATAAATTGAAAAATATGGGAGGAATTGCTCCTAAAATTAAACCAGAAGATTTAGTTTTCGTAGGAGTAAGAGATACAGAAGACCCTGAAGATCATTACATAGCAAATAATAACATCAAAAATATCTCTGTAGAGTACGTAAGGCGAAATGGTTATAGAGAAACTTCAGAAGAAATTTTAAAGTATTTGAAAGATTGCGATATAATTTACATTTCTTTTGATGTAGATAGTTTGGATTGCGATTTAGTTTCTTACGGTACAGGAACTCCTGTTCCCAATGGACTTACAGAGCAAGAGGCAAGTGGTTTAATCAATAATTTGCTTATTGATAAAAGAATTAATTGTTTTGAAATTGTAGAAATAAATCCTTGTTTGGATAATAAACAGAACAAAATGGCAGAAACAGCTTTTAGAATTTTAGAAAGCGCGTCTGCTATCATCGAAAAGAGAGGTTAAAAATACCATGAATATAGAAAATATACTTTTGGATAGCATCAAAAATGCCATTCAAGATTTATACGATACAGCAATTGAAAACCATCAAGTTCAGTTGCAAAAAACCAATAAAGAATTTGAAGGAAATATTACTTTAGTGGTTTTTCCTCTAATGCGCATCACCAAAAAGAAACCAGAAGAAAGTGCAGAAGAAATTGGGAATTGGTTATTAAAAAATGATACGCTTATTACTCGTTTCAATGTAGTGAAAGGCTTTTTGAATTTAGTGCTTTCCGAAAAGTTATGGCTCGAAGCTTTTAACGAAGTCATTCATACACCCAATTATGGTTTCAATAGTCATTCTACGGGCAAAACTTATATGGTGGAATACGCATCTCCCAATACTAACAAACCACTTCATTTAGGACATTTAAGAAATATATTTTTAGGATATTCAGTTGCTGAAATTCTAAAAGCCAACGGACATCATGTGGTCAAAACACAAATCATCAATGATAGAGGCATTCATATTTGCAAAAGTATGCTGGCTTGGCAAATGTTTGGAAATGGAGAAACACCTGAGTCTTCGGGAATCAAAGGAGATCACTTGATAGGAAAGTACTATGTAAAATTTGATCAAGAATACAAAAAAGAAATTGCAGAACTAATTGCTACTGGTCAAACTTCTGAAGAAGCGGAACAAAATGCTCCCATGATGTTGGCAGCTAGAGCAATGTTATTAAAATGGGAAGCAAAAGACCCTGAGATATATGCGCTTTGGCAAAAAATGAATGGTTGGGTTTACGATGGTTTTGAGATTACTTATCAAACTATGGGCGTAGATTTCGATAAATTGTATTACGAATCGGATACTTACATATATGGAAAAGATGTGGTAGAAGAAGGACTTCAAAAAGGGCAGTTTTATCAAAAAGAAGACGGTTCTATTTGGTGTGATTTAAGTTCCGAAAAACTTGATGATAAATTGTTGTTAAGATCAGATGGAACATCTGTTTACATGACTCAGGACATTGGTACTGCCATAGAGCGATTCAAAGATTATCCATCACTTTCGGGGTTGATTTATACAGTTGGGAATGAGCAGAATCATCATTTCAAAGTGTTGTTTAGTATTCTTAAGAAATTAGGTCATTCTTGGGCTGAAGAATGTTATCATCTTTCATATGGAATGGTGGAATTACCAGAAGGAAAAATGAAAAGTAGAGAGGGAACTGTTGTAGATGCTGATGATTTGATGGCAAGTGTGATAGATGACGCTAGAGAAATGACCAAAGAAAGAGGTCAGATAGATAGTCTTTCAGATACTGAAAAAGAGGATTTATATGCAACTATTGGATTGGGAGGATTAAAATACTATTTATTGAAAGTAGAGCCTAAAAGTAAAATGTTGTTTGACCCCAAAGAATCTATAGATTTAAATGGGAATACAGGACCTTTTATTCAATATGCATTTGCGAGAATTCAATCGATATTAAGAAATTGCGAAAAACTGCCAGAAAATATTTCAACAGAAATTTCTATCAACAATCATGAAATTGATTTAATGCAACATATTTTAGACTATGGTCAAATCGTTGTAAAGGCAGGAAAAGAATATTCACCAGCGTTGATTGCTAATTACATTTACGAATTGGTAAAGTTGTATAATTCTTTTTATCAATCTGTTAGTATATTAAAAGAAGAAAACGATAGCATTAGGTTATTTAGAATTTCATTAAGTAAAAAAGTGGGGGAAATTATTCAAAGTGGAATGCTTTTGTTAGGTGTAAACGTACCGAGTAGAATGTAGTTTTCACAATTGAAGTTTAATTTTTGATAAATTCTTTAAATATTGTTATCGAAACATATTTACAAGTCATATATTTGCAACACTAAACACGCAAAATTATGGCTACATCAACAACAGCTAAAAAGAAAAATACGCCAAAAGCTACAACTGCAAAGGCTTCAAAGTTAAAATACAGCAAAGAACAATACCTCAAATGGTATGAAGATATGCTTGTAATGAGAAAAGTTGAAGAAAAAGTTGGAGCATTATACATTCAACAAAAATTTGGTGGCTTTTGTCACTTATATATTGGTCAAGAGGCATTGGTAGCTGGAACTGCATCTGGTTGCAAAAAAGACGATAAACACATTACTGCATACAGAGATCACGCTCACCCAATTGCTTTGGGAGTTCATCCTAAATATATGGTTGCAGAGTTGTATGGTAAAAGAACTGGAATATCCAAAGGAAAAGGGGGTTCGATGCATATGTTTCACAAAGAGGTAAATTTAATGGGTGGACATGGAATTGTTGGGGCTCAAATACCAATGGGAGCAGGAATTGCTTTTGCAGAAAAATATAACGGAACTAAAAATGTTACTTTTTGTTCATTTGGAGATGGTGCTGCGAGACAAGGTGCGCTTCACGAAACATTCAATATGGCTATGCTATGGAAATTACCTGTTGTTTTTATAATTGAAAACAACAATTATGCAATGGGAACTTCAATAGAAAGAACAACCAATGTTACAGATATGTCAAAAATGGGACTTTCTTATGATATGCCTTCTTTTGCTGTAGATGGAATGTCGGTGGAAGCGGTTCATGAAGCTATTGAAGATGCTTGTAAGCATGTGAAAGCGGGAAAAGGACCAGTTTTGTTGGATATCAGAACCTACAGATACAAAGGACATTCAATGTCTGATCCTCAAAAATACAGAACTAAAGAAGAGGTTGAAGCTTACAAAAATCAAGACCCTATAGAGAAAGTTTTGAAAACCATTTTAGATAATAAATTAGCTTCTGAAAAGCAAATAGAAACCATCAACAAAAAGGTAAAAGATATCGTTGAAGAATCTGTTAAATTTGCTGAAGAATCAGAAGAATTAGAAGGTTATGAATTATACGAAGATGTATATAAAGAACCGAATTATCCATTTATTAAAGAATATTAAACCATATAGAAATGGCAGAAATAGTTAGAATGCCCAAACTGAGCGACACCATGAAAGAAGGTGTGGTAGCAGAATGGCACAAAAAAGTTGGAGATAGTGTAGAATCGGGAGAGTTGCTTGCAGAAATCGAAACTGATAAAGCAACCATGGAATTCGAATCTTTTCAAGAGGGAGTTTTGTTGCACATAGGTGTAGAAAAAGGTAAGACAGCTCCTGTAGATGGTATTTTAGCGATTTTAGGTGAAAAAGGAGAAGATATTTCTAAAATTTTAGAAGAAGAAAAATCTGCTGCGCCCAAAACTGAAGCACCTAAAGAAGAATCGAAACCAGAACCAACTCCTGTTGCAGCCTCTTCAAGAGAAAAAGTAGTTGAAACACCAAAACCAGTTGTTCAAACATCGACTCCTGTTAGTTATCCTACTGCTTCTTCAAATGATAATAGAGTAGTGGCATCACCATTGGCTAAAAAACTTGCAGAAGAAAGAAATATCAATTTAAAGTTGGTAAGAGGAACTGGTGAAGCAGGAAGAATTGTAAAAAGAGACATCGATAATTTTGCAGGTGGTGTTTCCTTCAATGGAGTGGAAAGTTATAGAGACGAACCTGTTTCTCAAATGAGAAAAGTTATTGCTCAAAGATTGGGAGAAAGCAAATTTACAGCACCTCATTTTTACTTGACAGTAAGTATCGATATGGATAATGCAATTGCTGCGAGAGAATCTATCAACAAACAAATAGCTCCTGAGAAAATTTCATTCAACGATTTAGTCGTAAAAGCATGTGCTGAAGGTTTGAAAGAACATCCTGCAGT
>CAWUIK010000073.1:0-15603 GCA_963922585.1 uncultured Flavobacteriales bacterium
TTGTTCATGTTTGGATATCGAGGTTCAATTAAAAAGCCCTACTTCGCTTTTCTTGGAAAAGCTTCGTAGGGCGAAGGTGGAGCCGGAGGGGTTCGAACCCTCGTCCAAACGAGGAACAACCAAGATTTCTACATGTTTATTTTGTGATTAATTTTCGACTATAGTCTGAGCACAAACACCCCAACTAAAGCTTATTTTCTATAGTTTCGTATCGGCCTCGAAAAACGACCTCAACTAGTTCAAGCCAACGATACCCATTGTTATAGACCGTTGAACGGGTAGTCTATAACCGGGCAACTTGTCCGCGTACCTTGTACGGGGATTAAGCCCTGTCACATCTAGTGATTAGGCAGCAAGTGCGTAGTTGTTTTCTCCGTTTAAAGAGAGTGAGAATTCAGATTAACGAGCTAGATTCACAATGCTCGACATGCTTACTTCATCATTTCACCCGCAGTCAAATCCAAGGTCGGCCCCAAATGATTATGTATTTAAATACAAAAATAACTAATTTAACGCTATATTTTCCAACTAAAGGCAATTATTAATGCCTACTTGTTTTTTTATTAATCAAAATAGTTTTAAACTTATATTGAAAAATTGACTTTATTAAGTCTTAATATTAAAAAGTATCTATTTAAAAATTCAATTCTTTTTCCTCTTAAAGACTGAATTAAAAAACTTTTTGTAATTTCACAATTCTAAATTATAGAAGAATTAAAAGCACGGAAAAAGATGAAAATTGGAATCATAAGAGAAGGAAAAACACCACCAGATAAAAGAGTACCTCTATCACCAGAACAATGCGAAACTATTCTAAATGATTATCCACAAGTGGAATTGTTTGTTCAGAAAAGTGAGATTAGAAAATTTAAAGATTCTGAATATGAAAGATTAGGTATCGCTGTTGTAGATTCTGTTGAACATTGTGATGTATTACTAGGTGTAAAAGAAGTACCGAAGAATGAATTGATTCCCAACAAAAAATATTTTTTCTTCTCTCATACTTTCAAAAAACAACCTTACAATAGAGATTTACTAAAAGCAATTATTGATAAAAACATTCAATTAATAGATTGGGAAGTAATTACCAATTCGAAAGGACAAAGATTGATTGCCTTTGGAAGATATGCTGGAATCGTTGGATGTTATAATGGCTTTCTAACTTATGGAAAAAAGTCAGGAAAATATAATTTAAAACCTGCTCACCAATGTGAAGATAGAGCAGAAATGGAAGCTGAGTTGAACAATGTCCAACTTCCTAATAACTTTAAAGTAGTTATTACTGGTAAAGGAAGAGTAGGTGGAGGAGCTATTGAAACAATTTCTTGTATGCCACAAATCAAAGAAGTAAGTCCAGGAGATTTTTTATCTAAAACATTTGACCACCCAATTTATACGATTTTAAATGTGGAGGATTACAACAAAACAAAAGACGGTACTGCATTTGATAAAAAACTATTTTACAGCGACCCATCTCAAAATTTTGAATCTAATTTTATGCCTTACGCACAAGTTGCTGACATGTATATTGCCTGTCATTATTGGGATAACAAAGCACCATATATTTTCACTAGAGAAGATGCAAAAAACCCACACTGGAAAATACAAGTAGTTGCTGATGTGAGTTGTGATATCGATTGTGCAGTTGCTTGTACCATAAAGCCTTCTACAATAGCTGATCCAATATACGGATACAACCCCCAAACTGAAAAAGAAGACGATTTTTTGAAAGAAGGAGTAATTGCTGTTATGGCTGTAGATAATCTTCCTTGTGAGTTACCTAAAGATGCTTCTGTAGATTTTGGAGAAATGTTTATTGATTATGTTTTAGAGCCTCTTTTAGGAAACGATCCAGAAGAGATTATAGAGAGAGCATCGCAAACAAAAGATGGTAAATTAACGCCTCATTTTGCTTATTTACAAGATTATTTGGATGGAAAATGATTTTTTTCCAATTCATTCAACAGAAACAAATAGGCTTTTAGAAAATGATGTAAAAATAAATCATCTTCGGTATCTTTAAATTTTTCTTTATAAGCATCGCTTGGGAATAGAACAATTGTATTTCCAGTTCTTGTGTATGCAAAGGTTTCGGAAAATTCAGGAATAGAATTTGGATCAAGTTCTAACAACTTCATTGTTTTTTTACCCAAATATTTTTTGTGATTTCTTTGCGATTTCCTTGCAGGTTTGTTGAGACGTTTATAAACATATTTCAAAACTAATTTCCTAATTGGCTTTTCATCTTTCACTTTGGATTTAAAATCAGAAAAAGGATTAGTAACGTTGTAATCACTTGAGGTTTGAATACTATTGGGAGTTTCGGGAACCCAATCAGCAGCATTTACGACATTATAACTCCAACCTAATTGAGTCAAACTTTCGTATTCGTATGCATAGTATAAATTCCCAGGTTTTGGAGCAGCACTTGAATAGGTCTTAAATTGAATGTCTTTTGGAACATTTTCATCATGAAGTATCAATGAAGTAAGCAGATTAGCAACTACCCCACCCTGACTATGTCCTGTGATTACAAAATCTCTAATTCCTGATTTATATAAAGAGTCTATTTTGGGAAATATATCCTGATACAGATGAACAGAGCAAATAAGCCAACCAGCATGAATAGAAGCTTCTGGGTGAGCAGCAAGTTCATAATCATACTTTTGATTGTCATTCAAAGTCAATGTCCCTTTTGCTGGTAACATCGCACTAAATCCATTTGCTAACCAACTTCTATTTGTATTGGTAGTTCCTCTAATCGATATCACAGCAATATTTTGATTTATCCACAAATCCCACCTATTGTCGAATCCAATAATTTGTGATCGATATAACATTTTAAACCTCTCAGGCGGAGGAACATTTGGATGAAAAGTACTATCTACATTAGAAATAGCAGCAATATAAAGCATTTCTCTATATTCTTTTATATCAAAACCAGATTGTAACTTGGTGTCTTGAGCTTGAATATACTTTTGAAACAAAAAAGAAAAGACAAATAGAATAACAATATACCTAAACACTTTTATTGGATTTTTAATTTTAAAGATAAAGGAATTTCACAAACGGGTATAGGATCCATTTTGTGTTTATTTGCTTTATGTCTTGCTAAATATATGTTCATCACTTCTTCTTGTCTTTCTGTAAGCGCATATTTTTCGTCATTTTCAATATACAACATTGCCCACTCTAATTCTGGATAAGTTGCCCCAATTTGATCTTCATCACTCATATCATTATCCCAAAGGCCATCCGTTGGTTTTGCATTTTGTATAGAACTTACAATATTTAGTTCTTTTGCTAATTCATATACTTCTGTTTTCATCAAATCTGCAATGGGTGAAATATCTACACCACCATCACCATATTTGGTATAAAAACCTACCCCAAAATCTTCTACTTTATTTCCAGTACCTGCTACCAAATATCCATAATGACTGGCATAAGCATACAAAGTTGTCATTCTCAATCGACTTCTTACATTAGCCATCGTCAAATCATCTTGAATATCTTTTGGATAATCCTCACACATTTTTTCAAAAGTTGGTGTTAAATCCTGAACAAATCCTTTTGTATTTGGAAAATGATTACCTAACCAATTGATATGTTCGTTACTTCTATCGAATTGATTTAAGGGTTGTAAAATAGGCATATTTAACAAAATCACTTTCTTCCCTGTCATTGCGCATAAAGTAGAAGTGACAGCACTGTCAATACCTCCAGAAATACCCACTACAAAACCTTTGATGTTTGCCTTATTGGCATAATCGTCCAACCATTTTACAATATGATTTATTACATTCTTTGTTTCCATAGTAAAATAAAAAAATCCTGCTAAGAAAGTTCAAAGCAGGATTTAAAAATATTAAATTTATTACAATTAAAACAATATTCCAACAGTAACACTAACTGCTCCTGGAATTGCTTTTTGTCCTGCTGACTTAAATGTACCTGGTTGGAGTACATCTTCCTTTTGAATAAACTTATCATTGCCTCTTAATGCATTTAAGAAGTAATGGTTGTAATGAACTCCAAAAAATAAGGAAGTACTACCAGAAATATTGTATTCTGCTCCTCCACCAATTTTGATTCCCATGTTAAAAATTCCCATGCTCTTTGAAGCATCCAAATCTTCGTTTGTAGCCTGCACTCTATTGATTGTCAACACGGTATCCACAGTAGTAAATGATACTGCATTAACTTCATCTGTAACTACTTTTCCTTTAGTTAGAATATTAATATTTACTCCAAACTCACCGAAATATGTCATATAACCAATTTCATTAGTTTTCATTTTTAAAGTTAATGGAATATTAATGAAATTACCTCTCAAAGATCTATAATTCAACTCAAATAATCTTTGTGTGGAATCTACAGAACCATTGGTGTTATCAGATAAGTCAACAAACTCTTCATTTAAATCCAATACATATCTAGTTGTTCCTGCTGCTGAAGCAGAGTTGTAATCTAGTTTGTATGCTTGTGAAAGTAAGTTTAACCCTGTCACAACAGAAACTGTTTTATTTAATCTAAACTCTAATTGTAGTCCCCAAGCGTATCCAACACCTGTACCATTGTTTAGCAATTCTTTTTTGTCTTCTGGATTCAACCAATTGAAAGATAAATCTCCTTTCAATCCAAATCTAAAGTTTTTGATATCATTATCTTCTGTAACTGAAACTTGCGCTGTATTTATTGTGTTTATTCCCAATAAAACTGCGATTACTAGTAATGTTTTTTTCATTTTATTTTTATTATATGTAGCAAAGATGCTAATTTAGTTTGCAAATTTATGATAAATTTACATTTTTAAAACCTATTATGACGAAATTGATGAAATTTATCACAAAAAGAACTTATTATCTTATTTATTGTTTCTTATTCTTAATTGTTTCTTGTTCTGACAACAAACTTGATGTTGATGTTAGCGATATCGAAGTGAATTTGGAATTAAAAAGAATGGAACAAGATATTTTTAACACTAAAGAAAAAAACGCCACTGATCAAAATCAAATGCTTATTGAAAACTATGGATGGCTTTATGAGGCTTTTATGATGGATATGATTGGTGAGGGATCTCCATACGACCCTATGGCACCTGAATATTTGAAAGGTTTTTCTTCTCATCAAGACATGCTTCAAATTTTCAATGAAACACAAAAAGAATTTTCTGACTTTACAAGTTTTCACTCTGAATTAGAACAAAGTTTTAAATATTACAAATACTATTTCCCAGACAGCACACTACCAAGGATTATAACTTTTTACAGTAATTTTAACGCAAACATTCTTCCTTACGAAAATAATATAGCCATTGGTTTAGATATGTATTTAGGTACTGATCATGAAATTATTAAAGGTTTGCCAATAGAATTTTTTCCGCAATACATCAAAGACAAAATGACATCTGAGTATTTGGTTGCGGATGCTATGAAAGCATGGCTGATGAATAAATTTGCACCAAGCATTAAAGATGGCGATGATTTTTTAAGTACTATTATTACTTTGGGGAAAGTTATGTATCTCCTAGACGCAATGTTACCTTTTGAAGAAGATTACATAAAATTTGGTTGTACTAAAGAACAAATGGAATGGTGTTTTTATCAAGAAAAAAATATTTGGAAAACATTAATAGATTCAAAAGTATTATATTCAAAAGATAAAGGATTGATTTTGCAATATGTTTCTGAAGGACCTTTCACCAAAGGAATGCCTCATGAATCACCCTCTAAATTAGGAGTTTGGCTAGGTTGGCAAATAGTAAAAGATTATGTAGATCACAAAGATGTAAGTGTTTTGGATTTACTTCAACAAAAGAGCCCTAAAGTAATTTTGAAATCCTATACACAAGGTGATAGAGAATAAAAAATAGATTAAAATTTTATATTTTAATTCCGATTATACAAATATCATCTACTTGTTCGAAAATTCCTTTCCATTGAGTAAATTCTTTAAATAGAACTTGCTCCTGCTCTTCCATCGAAAGATGCTGTATAGAAAGCACTAATTTCTTAAAAGGTAGATACTTATACTTCTTACCATTGTCCCCACCAAATTGGTCTGCAAAACCATCTGTAAATGAATACACGACATCTCCCTCAACAAGTTTTATGACATTATTTTCGAACGGTTTTCTTTCAGCGTATTTTCCAACGGGTTGTTTAGTTGCTTTTACTTCAAACAAAAATAGTTTTTGAGACGAATCTTCTAAAATAGGTTTAATTATTTCTCCATTCACCTCCATTTCGTTTGTGTCTCTTATTACCCAAAGTGGGTTGTTGGCTCCAGCATATTGCACTTCGACATAATCTCCAATGGTTTCATATGAACAGATAGCAATATCCATCCCGTCTTTTACCTCATCTTCCGATTGCTCAAAAGTTTCGATAACTAAGTCTGTAACTTTATCTAAAATTTTTGCAGGTTCAATTAACCCAAATTCTTTTACAGATCTGTCTAATGCATTACTACAAACCACACTAACCATTGCTCCAGGCACGCCATGTCCTGTACAATCTGCTGCAGCAATCAAACTTCGTGAAGATCTATTATTACTCTTTGCAAGGTTCGTCCAATAAAAGTCACCTGCTACAATATCTTTTGGTAGAAAAAGTATAAAACTTGTTTTAAAGGTCTCTTGAATTGTTTTTACAGGTGTTAGAATCGCATTCTGCAGTCTTTTTGCATAGTTGATGCTATCTGTAATCTCTGCGTTTTTCTCTTCTACAAGATGTTTTTGTTCTTCAGCAAAATCTCTTTGTCTCTCTGCTTCTGCTTTTTGGGCTACTACCTCCTGCGTTCGTTCGTCAACAATTTGCTCAAGTTTAATGTTTTGTTGTTTGATTCTTCTGATACTCAATCTTACTACAACAAATAAAACACCTGAAAAGATAAATACAAACAATAGATATCCCCAAATAGTTCTATACCATGGAGGTAATACAGTAAATTTAAATGAAGTAACTCTTGATTCAATTCCTAAAATATTTTTTGCTTTTACATGAAAAGTATAAGTTCCTTCGTCCAAAGAATAATCCTTAACCGTTTTTGAAGACCAATCTGACCAATCACTGTCGTATCCTTCTAAATAAAAAGCAAAAACTGTTTTTTCTTCAGCATAATAACTATTGGCAGTAAAATTAAATTCGAGAAGTTGTTTAGGATTATATTCAAATATCAAATCTTGAATCAAATTCCCATTTCCTCCAAAAACAAGTGAATCTCCAATTTTTATTTGTCTTATTAGAGCCTCAAAATTCACCTCTTTAGTTTTTATTAAAGATTTATCAAAACTCATTAATCCTCCAGGCCCACCCAACCAAGTTATAGTTTCGTTTTGATGGAATACAGAATGAACAATATATTCATCATAACTGAAGAAAAACTCTGGGTGCCAAATATGATTTCCTTCACTATCTTTTTGTGTAAATCCAATTTCATAAGTATTATCAACATCTCTAAATAGAACCATCCAAATATTCCCATTTAAATCTTTATTGATTCTATGAATTCCTCTACTTCCGTCTGTAAAATCAACTCCAAATTCTTTTGAAATTTCAAATTTTTGCCCAACTTTTTTGTACAATCCATTGTCTGTTCCAACATAAATCTCATTATCATAATTAAAAATATATGTTTGACCCTCAGGTAGTCCTTGACCTGTATAAAACCTTTCAAAAGTTAATTCATTTTGAAAAAAAACATCCATGTGCATTTTATAAACACCATCATTGGGTTTAGTTCCTATCCAAATGGTTCCGTCATTTTTAATATTGAAATTAAAGGGTTCACCCTCGCAGAAACCTTGGATATATTTTATTTCTTCAAACTTCCCTTCATTGTATTCCAAAAGTTGAATACCATCATAATGTAAAACCACAAGATGATTAGGGTTTAAAGGGGATTGCGCCACATTATAAGGTCCTCCTTCAGTTATACTTACTGCTTTTTCGTCATATTTAAAGACGTCATATAATGAAGATATAAAAATGGAAGTGTCACTTTCAAAAATCAATTTATTCAAACCAAAGCAATCATGATTGATATCTGATATTTTGATTATTTCACCACTACTGGTCAAATTATACGCACCTCCTCCAGTTGCAAGGATAATATTATTTTTAAATTCACTAATATCTTCTATTGTTGCTCCATTGAATACACTTTCATATTTCATAACAGGAGAAAGTAAATCTACCTTGCTAATTCCATTGGCAGTTCCTAGCCAAAGATTACTCTCTCGATCTAAAAACTGACACAATATAGTTCCATCATTAAGTCCTTTGTTAGGGTTTAATAAAAACTTTGGTGTGAAATTTTTATTTAAAACAAGCAAACCATTGACAAATGAACCTAAAGATAAAAACTCATCATTAATGTTGTGAGCAGATTTAAAACTAAACTCATCATTGTGATAAACCCAAGTAAGTTTATTGTCTTTTTCAAGAATATATACTCCATTTTGTTCTGTTACTACAATGATTTGTTTGTTGAATTTTAAAATAGAAGTTATTAATTTATCTTCAAAAAGATTTTCAGCAAAAACTTTTTTAAATGTTCCATTTTCAAAAACAATTAAAGCATTTTCCTTACCTCTGAAGTAAATTTTATCATCAATTACTGAAACGGCTCCAATTGACTTATTTTGGTCTTTATACTCAGCAATTTTTTGGAAATTTTCATCCAATACGTAAACAACATTTAAATAACTAATAACATATCCATTTTTATATCTACTTAAACCCGAAATTGGATTTCTTGAATCTGTATAATTATCACTCAAGTCTTGGAAAGTATATAGACCATTATCTGAGATTTTAAAAATTCCTAAACCAGAGGTATTAGCCACAAGTATATCGTCCTCTACACTAAGTGTAGAAAAACTTTCCATTTTATCTGGAAGCAATAAAGTTCTCCAATTTTGCCCATCATATTGCAAAACACCTCTTTGATTAGCAAAACACAAAACTCCTTCTTTAGTTTCCGAAATACCAAAAATTTGGGCGTTTGCTTTGTAATCTTTTTGTGTATAATTCTTAATTCTTACAGATCCTTGCAACGAAAATGGCCCTTGAGCTAAAAAAGTCAAAAAGGAAAATGAGAAAACAAAAAAAGCGTATATACTTTTACTCCATTTCATAAGTAACAAATATACACGCAATTTTTATAGTGGTAAAAGGTTTTTTAATTTTTCATAAATCTATACGAGTTGAAAGTTCCATTATCAATAACCAATTGATAAATTCCGCTTTGAACATCTTCTAAATCTATATTAATAGAATGCTGTCCCAAAACCTTAATTGGGCTCAATTGTTTTACTATTCTTCCTGAAATATCATAAACTTTAATTGTAATTGGGGTCCATGAAAGCGAACTAAATGTAACATTCAAATTTCCATTTGTTGGATTGGGTGCTAATTGCACTTCTTGAATTCTTTGAACCTCTACATTTGCTACATTCAACATAATTCCAGATGCTTGATTAGATCTAGTAGTATTGTGATTTGCTTTGGTCGAAGTACAAGTGTTTACAAAATCTACATCAACAACCATATCATACTGAACTTGAGGAACAGCACTAGTAAAATTCCATGCAGTATCTTGATTATTTGAAGTTGAATTGACTAAAATGCTATTTCCTCCCCCTTGTGGAAGATCCCAACATTGGTAAAAATTAAATGGTTTTCCAATATAAGGTGTCCACTTTAGCCAAAGTTCATTTAAAGGATTTTGAACAATGATAAAATGAATCGTCTGTGCAGGAGCGCTTAGTGGCCCAACAACTCCATTTACATCTTTACCGGCAATTCTGTACATATAAGGTCTAAGATTAGGATTGGCATCCATATCATGGTATTCACTTAAATCAGCATATTTAACTTTTGCTATAAGAGAATCATTTCCTCCAAGAGTTCTTCTGTAAATAAACATACTGTCAATTGCAGCTAATGGTGAAATTTGGCTATCTCTCTCCCAAACAACAATATTGTGTGAATATGTTTCATCTACAGTAGCAACACATATATCAGTTACGGGACCCACTTGACTTGTTCCAAAAAATACTATTATTAGCGATAAGGATGTAAGTAATATATTCTTCATGATATTTTTATTAAAAGGTTATTATAAAGACGGCTTTTAAATGTAAAAGTAAAAATGTTATTTTAAACATATAACAAACAATGATAAATAATGTTTTTTATCATTTGAAAAACATTTAACTTCGTAAAAACTTTAAAAAATGAAGAAATTAATTATACTTTCAACTTTCTTGTTATTTCAACAAATTATTTCAAGCCAATCAAATCAAAAAGATAGCATATTCAAAAGTGACGTAAGTTCTATAGATAATATTATTGCCGCTATGTATGATGTAATATCTGGACCAGCGGGTCAAAGAGATTGGGATAGGTTTCATAATTTATATCACAAAAATGCTTATATGATGGCCATTTTCGGAACATCTGACACTACACATAGTAGTCGAACTTTTTCACCCGCTGAGTATGTAGAGCGCTGTGACGACATGATGAAAAAAGATGCATTTAAAGAAATAGAATTAAGTCGAAAAATGGAAAGATTTGGGAATTTAGTACAAGTTTTTTCTGCTTATGAATTTACGACCCCTACAGTGTTGAAAACTGGCATCAATTCATTACAATTGTTTTTTGATGGTGAAAGATGGTGGATTATGACAATAATTTGGCAAGAATCTAATCCAAATTTACCATTACCAGAATGGGTGAGATAACAGTCATAATTTTTAATACCATTAAAATTTTCATTTGTTTTTTGCACTTGGTTTTAAAATCAACTATCTTTATGAAACATTAATAATAATATTTCAATTTATACTAGTTGAAAAATGATTAAAGTAGAAAATCTCACATTTAGATATAATTCAGAAAAGGAAATTAGTTTTCCAGATTTTGAATATGAACAAGGGACTCAAGCATTGCTGTTAGGAGAAAGTGGTTGTGGAAAAACAACTTTATTGCATTTACTTTCTGGTTTGCTCAGCCCCACAAAAGGAAGTGTGACGATAAATGGTGTTCAACTCAAAACTTTATCTGGAGCAGCGATGGATCATTATAGAGGACAGAATATTGGAATCGTCTTTCAGACACCGCATTTTATTGATGCTCTTTCCGTTCAAGAAAATTTGCAAATGGCACAAACTCTTGCCGGGAGAAAAAAAGATAAGAATGCTATTGAGAATATTTTGAATGAATTAGGAATTGGTCATAAATTAAAATCTTCAGTAAAAAGTTTAAGCCAAGGTGAAAAACAAAGAGTTACTATTGCAAGAGCATTGGTCAATCAACCTAAAATTATTCTAGCCGATGAACCTACATCTGCATTGGACGACAAAAATTGTAAAGCCGTAATACAAATGTTGCAAAATCTTGCTCAAAAAAATAACGCTACTCTACTCATTGTGACGCACGATAACAGACTAAATGATTCCTTCAACCAAAAACTTTCTTTATCATGAATTTATTTAAATTAAGTTGGAAAAATATCATTTACAGACCACTAAGCAGCGGTTTGTCTGTGTTGCTTTTGGCATCGGGAATTGCAATTATTTTAATTACGATTCTCACGACTAAACAATTGGATGACAAATTCAAAACAAATGTTCAAGATATTGATTTTGTGGTAGGAGCCAAAGGAAGTCGTTTACAATTGTTGCTTTGTAATATTTTTCAGGTGGACAATCCTACTGGAAATATCAAATATGCAAAAGCCAATGCCATAAAAATGAATCCAATGGTTGAGTTGGCAATTCCACTTTCTATTGGAGATAATTATCAAACGTATAGAATTGTAGGAACAACTCCTGAATACATTGATTTGTTTAAAGGAAAAATTAGTGAAGGTAAGATTTGGGATAAACCATTGCAAGCGGTTATTGGGAGTAGCATCAAAGAAAAACTGCATTTAAGAATAGGAGATACTTTTGCAGGTGGTCATGGATTAGGAGAATCTACTCATTCTCACGATGATATGCTATATGAAGTGGTAGGAATTTTAGAGAAAAATGGTTCAGTTTTAGACAATTTGCTTTTGACTTCTTTAGAAAGTGTTTGGGTAGTTCATGCTGGTGAATCTCATCAAGCAAAAGGCTCGCTAGAAGTAAAATCTTATGACGACTTAGACAGCACTGAAAAAGGTAAAATCATGACTTTAGAGGAGTTTAAGGCTCAAAATGCTTTGGAAGATTCTTTAGAAGAAAGTCATGCTCATGATGAACATGCACACAATGACCATGAAGGTCTCGACCATTCAGAGCACAGTCACGACAACCCTGAACATGGCCACGAAGGACACGTACATGGACCAGGTTGCAATCATGGAAATCTAGGCAAAAACATTGATTTCGATTCTTTACTCAAAACCATCAATCCTTTAGATAGAGAAATCACAGGAATGTTGATAAAAGTAAAAGAAGGATCTGCGAAAGCGAAACTATCTGTTTCGGCAACTATCAACACTTATGAAGGCATGATGGCAGCGGATGTTGCTATTGAAATGCAATTACTAAAAGAGTTAATGTCTCCAGCAACAAGTGTTTTAGAATTATTGGCTTACGTAATAATGATTATTGCAGCACTGAGTATGTTTGTGGCTATGTTTAATTCCCTAAAAGATAGACAATATGAGATTGCACTGATGCGAGTAATGGGGAGTTCTTCTATTAAAGTTTTTGTCTCTATTTTGTTGGAAGGCATCTATTTGGCAATTATAGGCTTCTTTGTAGGTTGGTTACTCAGTCATTTAGGGATGCAAATTTTCTCAGGATACCTTACAGAATCCTACAAATATGATTTCAGCGGTTGGATTTTTGTGCAAGAAGAAATCTATATTTTTATAGGTGCAATCATTATTGGAATTTTAGCAGCTCTATTTCCTGCATATAAAGCCTATGCTACGGATATTTCTAAGACATTGAGTAGGTAGCAATTGTTACTTTAAATATCATTGTATTTTAAGAAACTTTACTTTATTGTAATGGAAGTTTGATAATCGAACATCCAAAATGTAAATTCCCTCTTTTAATTCTTCAACATTCAGAATGTTTGTTTTTTCATTTCCAATTTCAACTCTCTTGATTAATATTCCATTGAGGTTGTAAATTTTTATTTCAGAAATTTCAATTTCTGATTGAATTTTTAATTCTGAATGTGTAATTGAAGGGAAGACCTTAATTTCATTTGAAGTAGTTTCATTAATTGAATTAGGTATATAAATGGGATCACATGAAGCTATAGAATCCATTTGATTATAGAACAATGTTCCATCTTTAAAAAAACAACTTAATTTTCCAGGTCCATTTACATCTGCATTTCCTCCTGGAGAATTGATTAATGATGTGGAGCCTACTCCCTCAATCCATAATACATTTTTCACTCCATTTGATTGTACTGTATCTAATGCATGAAGATAATAATGTTTATAATCATTTCCATCAATAAGTATTCTGGGAACTATAGAATCTAAAATAAAATCACCTGAGTTTAATGGAAAAGGACTTACAGGATTGAATAAATTAATAACTTCATTTATTTGTAAAGAAAAATCATACAACAACCACTCTCTTGGCCCTGTGAAAGGATCCATAAAAGTTAAATATACTTTTTGTTCAGATACATCTTCTCTTAGTAAAAAAGTCCTTGAAATATAATGAAACCCGTCCAAAATTTTATAGGAAAATCCATTCAATAAAGTATCTCCATCTGTATAATACTTATCTTGAATACAACCTGAATTACAAGAAGTTAGATGCCATTCATTAAAATTATCTAGAAGTGGCTTGTAGTTTTGTGAAAATACTATATTTCCTTGTAGAACAACAAAGCAAAAAACTAAATATATAAGACTTTTAACTTTCATCTTTTATAAATAAATGATAAAGATACAAAAAAAGGGGACTCTCTTTTGAGAATCCCCTTTGTAATCAATTAAAAACTAATAGTTACTGAACAACAATTGTGCTGGTAGCAACATTATCATTTGAAGTAATTTTAACAATATACATTCCTGGAACAACATTGTTTATTTCTACTTCATTTGCAATTCCTGCAGCTAAAGTCACAACATTGTTATAAACAACTTTACCTTGAACATCTGTAATTGTAATTTCTGTTCTTTCAGAAATATTAGATACTAAGTTAAAAGTACCGTTGTTTGGATTAGGAAATATTGAAAACTCTATACTATTTTCTTCAACTCCAACACAGTTTGCTAATGTAACGTTTACTGTTGTAGAAGCATCAGGACAAACACCACCATCCACTGTATAGGTAAATGGGTATGAACCAACTGGAAGACCATTAGCAACAAAAATATTACTGTTCTGACCACCAATTAATCCTGTACCTGAATCATCAGACCAAGTTCCACCAGATTGTATTGTACCACTTAAACCATCTGGTAGGAATACATCACCAGTATTACAAGCAACAAATGGATTCACAGCTACACCAGATTGAGGTAAAGAAACTATTGTAACGTTTACAATCGCAGTATCCACAGCACATCCTTGTTGTACAGAATATGAAACCTCATAAGTGTTAATCGGTAATATAGTTGCATTGAATAAAGAATCTTCAACAGCACTTGGATTAGAAGTAAAATTCCAAACCCCACCAAAATCTTGACCTGAAATAGCAGATGCTAAATCAAACTCATCTTCTGTTTGACAAATAGAAACACTAGCGTCTATACCAGCAGAAACACTTACTTCTATTACTTTAACAGCAAAATTATGAACAGAACCTGAAGACCAAGGATCATAAAGTATATAATAAGTTTCTCCAGGTGTCAAACCACATGCAGACAACTCAGGTGCTAAAGTTCCTGATCCATCATTAGCATCATCATTAGCAGCAATTAAATCAAAAGTTGAATAATCCGAACAGTCTGTAGCACTGAAAAACGCTAATTGACCATCTAATGAAGTTCCAGTAGAGGAAACAATAACATTTCCAGATGCAGGCGCCTCAATAGTAAACCAAACTGAGTTAGTAATTCCTTGATTTATACACCAACCTGTGTTATCAGTACAACCAGCACTAGGTATTACAATAGTACCAGATTCTGAAGCAGTAGCGCCATTATTATTAAAGAATCTATCTATTCCATCAACTGGTAAATCAATTGCATCACAAGCTTCATCATTACCTAATGGAGTTGAAAATGTGAATGGTCCAGTAAACAATGAAGTATCACCAGAAGCACAAGCTGCTTGTACATAGAATTGGTATGTTGAACTTGGGTTAAGACCAACAAGTGTATCAGTATTGTTTTGACTTGTTGTGTACATTGTTCCTGTACCTAAAGTAAATCCAGATGGTCCGTATTCTACATTCCATTCAGTTTCACCATCAATACCAGCAGTCCAAGATAAGAAAGCAGTATCTACAACTGTAGTAGCTGAAAGTCCACTTACATTATTACAAAATAATGTGGTTGTAACTGTTTCGGGACCTACCCATAAAGATGAATCGGATGCAGAACAAACGCCTCTTACATAAAAAGAGTAAGTTGTATTTTGAGTTAAGCCAGAAATTACTGTTGTAGGATTAGGAGTAACAGAAA
>CAWUIK010000074.1:0-15446 GCA_963922585.1 uncultured Flavobacteriales bacterium
TTCAATTGCTGCTAATATCAAATCGCCACTTTGAAGAAAATATTGGTAATTTTTGGAGGAACCTAAAAAGTATTGTTGAGATTCATAAAAAGAACCTGGGTAGAATTCTGGATAATCGACTAATGAATCGTGCCAATTCCCTGAAAGTTTTAGTTCCTCTATAGCTTCTTGCTCATTGGTAAACTCTAATAAATCGTATGGAGTTCCAAACAAACACGTTCCATCAATTTCAAAAGGAATGATTGCTTCTCCAATTCTCAACCCTTCACCTTCGTTTCTTCCATAGTTTTTGAAGTTAAAATCGAATCCGTCAAAAGTAATTTTTAAAATTCCACCATTATTACTTCCAATCCAAAAACATTCATTTTTATTATCGTAAGCAATTCTATTGATTTGTCCTACTGCAAAAGCATAACTTGTATAAGGAAGCCAACCGCTAAATTCGTCTAAAATATATACTCCATTTTTCCCAGCACAAATTAAAAATCTATTTAATTCATCAAAATAAAGTGCGTTGAAATTTCCTTCTAAAACGGGTTCATAAACAATGCCATCAGTAGTTTTTTGAACTCCAGAATTGGTAGCCACAAATAATAAATTATCTACCGTTTCGATGTCCCAAACTTGACTTTTAATTTCAGTTTTATCAAACATTAAAGAAGAGGTGTCTCTTTCTTTTCTGAGACCTAATGAAGTACCGATGTATTTTAAACCCTTAAAAGTATTGATACATTGTACATTTCCATTGACTCCAAATTCTTCTCCAATAAATTCAAAAGGTTCCAAAACTTCAACTTTAGAAATTCCGTTACCGGTAGCTAACCAAAGTTTTCCATTTTTATCTACAAAAGCATCTTTCACCTCATCCGAAGAGAGTCCAGATTGAAAATTTATTTGACCTAATTTTCTTCCGTTGTTATCTATAAAAAAGACACCATTAGTAGTAGAGTTTAAAGCAAATAAATTGTCTTTTATTTTCACACCTCCGATTATACCTACATTGATAGCATATTGACAATCCAATCCACACAAATCTATTAAAGTTGCAGATATATCATGGTTGGTATGCCAAAAACCTAATTCTTGAGTTATCAAAAGTGTATTATCGTCACCTGTATCAAATGCTTCGAATATGCCGTATTCTTGTAAAAGAAGATTATCGTTGAGCAACTTTGTTTCATTTTGAAGTACTTCTACAAGGCCAATATTACGCTCTCTAGCCACAATTTTATCTCCAGATTTAAAAGAAAGGTGATAAGATGTTTTTGGAATAATACTTTTTAGCGAATCTGATAGGTAAGTGAAAATTACTTCCTCTGATTGAAAAACAACCATTTTATTACTTTCGTGAATTCTCCAAATATTTCTAAAAGGTTTTTCAGATTTTTCTGATAAAAAAACAGGTTCTAAAAATCCTTTATCATTAGGTTTTAAGTACCCAAAACTTCCATATCCACCAAAAAACACTTTTCCATTTGTAAATTTTAGAGAACTAATATTTAAAGAATTAGGTATCTCAATAAACTCCCAATTTGTTCCATCATATACTCCAATTTCATTTACAAGACCAAAATACATCAATCCGTTATCGTCCTGAGTAATGGACCATACTTCAGGCAATTTTAAATCGCCATAATCTTTGGTAGTAATATTTTGGATATGAGGTGCTATAATTTGAGATTGCATCTCAAATATTGAAATCAAAAAGAATATGATTAAAAGTATTTTTTTCAATTTTTGACTATTTAAAATTTATAAATTGTAATGGCAATTCAAAATCTGTTTGTCTGCAATGTGCTATAACGCTTTGTAAATCATCTATCTTTTTGGCAGTGACTCTAATTTGATCGTCTTGTATTGCGGGTTGTACTTTCAATTTTGTGTCTTTTATACTTTTTATGATTTTTTTTGCAGTTTCTTTGTCAATGCCTTGTTTTACGATAATATCTTTTCTTAATCTATTTCCAGAAGCATACTTTTCTTTTCCATTATCAAGTGAATTGGGGTCTAATTTATTCTTCACAAACTGACCTATAATCACTTTTTCAATTTGATCTAATCTAAACTCATCTTCAGTCATGATTTTGAGTGCATAGTTTTTTTTATCTAATTCTACAGTAGAGTCACTACCTTTAAAATCATATCTATTACCGATTTCTCTCATCACTGAATTGATGGCATTATCTAAAGTTTGAATATCTACTTTACTTACAATATCAAATGAAGGCATAATTTAAAGTTTATAATTTTAATAAAAGATAAAAGTAATCATTCTTGAAGAATCTTCAAAAAGTTTGAATGAAATTAAAAGTAATTTTAAGTGCTTTATACTATCTTTGTTTTGTAATGTCTGTAGGAATCAACATAAAAAATAAAAAAGCCAAATTCGAATACGAATTTTTGGAAAGTTACACTGCTGGTATTCAACTTCATGGAACAGAAATTAAATCCATTAGAAATAATAAAGCAAGTATTGTAGAAGCATATTGTGTGATTGTAAATGGTGAAGTATACATCAGAAATATGTACATTCAGGAGTATGAAAATGCAGGTTTTGTGACTCATGAAATTAGAAGAGACAGAAAATTATTGCTCAATAGAACTGAAATCAACAAAATTCAAAGAAAACTCAAAATGAAAGGTCTTGCTTTGATTCCTTATAAACTTTTTATTACACCCAAAGGCCATGCAAAATTAGACATTAAACTGGCTCAAGGTAAGAAAACACACGATAAAAGAGAAGATTTAAAATCTAAAGACGCTAAAAGAGAAATGGATAGAAGCATGAAAAGTTTCTAAACTTTTGAAAGGTATTCACTTAGTACTTCTTCATAAAGATTCTCGTATATTGGAAGTATTTTTTCTAAATCAAATTTTAAACCTTCTTCGTAAGCATTTTTACTAAATTGTTTTTTTCTTTCAGAATCGCTTAAAATAAAATAAGCATTTTTTACCATATCTTCCACATCACCAACATTGGATAAAAACCCTGAAAATCCGTGAGTTATAACCTCAGGAATACCTCCAGTATTTGAAGCAATAACCGGTACTTTTGCTGCCAATGCCTCCAACGCTGAAAGTCCGAAACTTTCTGTTTCTGAGGGTAGTAAAAATAAATCTGATATTGCCAAAACTTCTATGGTGGATTTCATACTACCTAGAAAGATAATATGATCGCACAAGCCCCACTCTCTGCATTTTTTCTCAAGTTTATTTCTTTCTGGCCCATCGCCTACAAGCATTAATTTTGCATTGAGCCCCTTGTCCAACAATCCTTTGAAAATACTCAAAACATCATGTACTCTTTTTACTTTTCTGAAATTAGAAATATGGGTAATTAGAAACTCACCATTGGGAGCGTATCTTAATTTATATTTAGGATTGTTAGGCATTTCATAATCACCAATTCTAATAAAATTTGGAATTACTTTTATATCTCTAGTGATTTTAAAATGTTCGTAGGTATCTGCTTTGAGACTTTCGGAAACAGCAGTGACTTTTGTAGATTTATTGATAGAAAAAGTAATTACGGGTTCAAAAGAAGGGTCTTTTCCAACTAAAGTAATGTCTGTACCGTGTAAAGTGGTTATAAATGGTATGTGAATACCTTCTTCTTTTAAAATCTGCTGAGCCATATAGGCCGCAGAAGCATGCGGGATTGCATAATGACAATGTAGAAGTTCTAAATTTTCATATTTTACAACATCTACCAATTTACTAGTTAGCACTTGTTCGTAGGGTGTATGTTCAAAAAGAGGATAATCACTTACAGCTACCTCATGAAAATAAATATTTTCTCTAAGTCTATCCAATCTTATAGGTTGACTATAGGTGATAAAGTGAATCTCATGTCCTTTTTTGGCTAATGCTATTCCCAACTCTGTTGCTACTACTCCACTCCCTCCGAAAGTAGGATACAATACGATTCCAATTTTCATTATTCTCTTTTCTTTTTCAATTTTTACAAAGATATACGATATCTCTGTTGATAACCAACTCCCATAGTTTAGATTTAAATTAAATTAACCTAATGCTCAAAAAAAAGGCCATCCTGAATTTGGATAGCCTTTAAGAATATTAATTTTTAATTGTTATTTTTTCACAACTTTTCTAGTTACAGAACCATTTTCGGTAACTATTCTTACAAAGTACACACCGTTTTCAAGGTTTGAAATATTAACATCATGTCTATCTGTAGCAATAGCATTATCAATGAGCACAATAGCACCTAATGCATTTAACACTGTAATTTCTTCAATCAAAGCAGAACCATTGTTTGTAACTGTAAAAATAGATGCTGTTGGGTTAGGGAACAAACCAATTGCTGATTCTAATACACTTTCCTCAACTCCAACAGTAGAAATACAGAAATTATGAGTTATTCCATCTCCATAGTCAGCTACTGCCATAGAGAAAAAAGTATTTCCATAGTAATCTTGAAGATTGTAGTCACCATCAATGTTACATCCAGGATACTGAGCTCCTGCCATTCCATCACCATAAGTGTCTGTAATTTCGAAAGTGTAACATCCATTTGATAAACAAAATTCTTCAGTTATTTGAGTTCCGTTTGCAACTGGAGTTGTTCCTGTACCTGGATAATTACTTCCAGAGAAAAGTGCTGTTGTAGAACCTTGTTGTCTTACTTCCCATGCTACTTCTTCACCATAACAATCAACAGTTAAATTCAAATACATACTCATAGAATTAGGAACAGCACTAAAAGATGTAGCAATTACATCATTGGCAGCGTTACCGTCAGTTTGTCCATTAGGATTAGAAACCGTTGCATTAAATGTATTAGAACCTGTACCAGTAATTGTCATTGAAGGTAAAGTAACTACTTGTGAAGCATTGGTTGCCAAAGATCCTGTCCAGTTATATACTTGATTAGCACCACCATTAAGGTTGTATGTAATTGTAGCTGATGTAAGCGTTGTTAATCCACTATTTTTGATTGTTACTTGAGGAGTAAACTGTGAAGAACAAATTGTTTCGATTGAACCTGCACTTTGTAAAGCAGCATCAAAATCTAAAGAAACAGCATTAGGGTCATATCCATCTAAAGTTGTAGCGCCTGTATTTTGCGGATCCAACCAATCTCTTAATCGTTGTGCAGAGGATGTTGCTCCATTTCCGTTCCAAGACATTGATAATTTCCCATAATAATCATTGATACTATTGCCACAAGCTGCTTGTCCTCCCCAAAGTTGTCCTATTAATCTATGATTTTGATCCCAAAGTCCTGAACCAGAAGATCCACCTTCAGTAGTTGTTAATCTTTCCCACTGTTCAATTTGCCAAGTACCTTGAGCAGCGCTACCCATTGCAGTTGCAGATTGTAACACATCATCATCAAATGCTAATTTCTTCACATCTCCAGATGGATGATGAATCCCTACTGCCGATTGAGGGATAGCACCAGAATTATCCCATCCAGCATAATATGGATTAGCAGGAATTGCATTCAATTCAAGTAAACCAAAATCAGAATCTGCTTTTCTTGAGACTAAAGAGGAACCACTTACCACATTCAAACTTCCTGTAGGGTTTGTAGAGTTTGAAGAAGTTTGACTTCCACAAGTTGGGCTCTCAAACTTAAATTGAAAAGAATAGGCTCCCATATTTTGTGGCCCACAATGATTTGCTGTTAGAAAATAAGGTGTACCATCCAAAGAAGTATTGTTAATTAGTGTACCTGTACAAACACCCCCTCCATTTACTATTCTAGCAACAGAACGAATTTCATCTCTCCAATCATCCCCATCAGGACAAATCGCATCCATATTACAAGCACCTGATGAATTCAAGTTTTTCTCTGTGTACCAACCATTGATATCTCTATATCCGTGAACAATCATAGTTAACAGCAATCTTCCTTGACCTTGAACTTCTTTAGGTTCGTAATATTCTATGATTCCTTCATCTCCTTTTATCAATTCAGTTCCTAACTGATTATTTACATTGTTATTTTGAGAAGTGTATCCTCCTAACACATATGATTTATCAGCACTATAGACATGTAAATGTGCACCTTCAGGAATGTAAAAATCTGTAAATGCAAAATTTAAAGATAATGCTCCATCAGATTTAACTCTTAATCTCCAAATTCTGTCACCATTTTTTAAATAGTCCCATTGACCTGAATTATTCAAATCTAAATTAACTTGATGTTCATATCCAAACATATAGGGTCCAACTTTGTTGGCTTCATTTGCTGCATTTGCTGTTAAAACAGCATTCAAATCAAATTCAGGCATCACAACTGAAGATTTGATACTTGGTAAATTTTCTTTGGTATTAGATGATTTCATTCCTCCTACATCAAATGTCTGAGCATTACTGAAAGTCAACATCATAGCACAAAAAGCAAGTGTGGTAAATTTTCTTATCATTGGTTTAAGGTTTAATTTAAAAAACTAAATTTACAAAAAAAAAGTAACTAGTACACTCAATCATAAAATTTTCTTTAATCATTCTTGGATTTCTAAAATAAAAAAAACACTTCTACTCATCACTTTAATAAAGCTTTAAGAATTATCTTTGTTGAAATTAATTAAAGTTTAAAATGAATTGGTTTAGCAAAAAAGAAAATTCTACTACACAAAATATACAATGGGAAAAACTGGATAGTTTAACTATGTTAAATGATCTAATAACACTATCCAACGAAAAGATAGTTGTTATTTTCAAACACAGTACCAGATGTTCTATTAGTAGTATGGCAAAATCTAGGTTTGAAAGAGAATGGGACTATAATCAAAATAATATTGTAACTTATTATTTAGATTTACTAAATTTCAGAGAAATCTCTGATAAAATTGCTTCTGAATTTGATGTCACTCACCAATCACCTCAAATGCTAGTGATTAAAAATGAAAAGTGTATATATCACAACTCGCATCAAATGATTTCTGCTGAAAGTTTGGAACGTTTTATTTAGAAATATGAAATGATGACTTATTTTACAATCTATATTCTTAAAAATATAAAAGAAAAAAATAAGCCAACTTAATTACAAGTCATCGAAACTGACGCTATCAGTGTCTGATTCCCCTCTAGAGTAATCTTCATTTGCTGCAGGATAATCTCCGGTGAGTTTTAATCTTTCAATTTCATTGACAACATCATTGAGACCTTCTGAAAATTTTTCAAAATCTTCTTTATAAAGAAAAATTTTGTGTTTTTCGAAAGTAAACTTACCATCTTGGGTAAACTTCTTTTTACTCTCTGTTACAGTGACATACAAATCTCCACCTCTAGTAGATTTAATATCAAAAAAATAAGTTCTTTTACCCGCTCTTACAGATTTTGAGTATATCTCATCTTTATATCCGCCAGCATCTCTTTCATCATTCATAAGATTTCAATTTAAAGGTTCATCACATTAAAAAAACTGCACTATTTAAAATTTTATGAAACAAATATAATTTTTTTATAGAACAAATCAACATTATTTAGGATGAATATTTAATTTTCTTCTACCAACTGCTTCTGATAGGTTTCTGAATACCATCCTTTCTGGTTGAGCAATTCTTCGTGACTGCCTTGTTCTATCACTTTACCATCTTCCAAAACCAAAATAAAATCTGCATGTTTGATAGAAGAAATTCTGTGACCGATGATGATACTTATTTTGTCTGGCATGATTCTTTTGAGATTTCCAAGAATGATTTCTTCTGTTTCGGTATCCACAGCCGACAAACAATCATCAAAAATCAAGACTTCTGGTTCTCTAATTATTGCCCTTGCTATGGAAACTCTTTGTTTTTGACCCCCAGAAAGTGTAATACCTCTCTCACCTACTTTGGTTTCATACTGGTTTTCAAAAGTTAAAATATTGTGATGAATATGAGCATCTTTTGCCGCTTGAATAATGGCCTCATCATTCATTTCATCTTGTTTGATTCCAAATGCAATATTATTTTTGATGGTATCAGAAAACAAAAACACTTCTTGTGGCACAAATCCCATTTGATGTCTGAAACTATTTATTTTGAAATCCTTTATATTCTTATCATTGAATAAGATGCGGCCTTCATCCACATCAAATAATCGCATTATCAACGCAGCACAAGTAGATTTCCCACTACCTGTTTTTCCTGTTATAGCAATTGTCTGACCTTTTTTAACTTCAAAAGAAATGTTTTTGATGGCTTTGATTCCCGTGTTAGGATAAACAAAGCTCACATTATCAAAAGTGATTTTCTCTACACGCTCTTCTATTGGTTGTTCTATTTCTGTAACTTCGATCGGAGTATGCAAAAACTCATTGACACGCTCTTGTGAAGCAGCCGCTCTTTGAATCAATGAAGAAACCCAGCCTACAGAGGCAAATGGCCATGTAAGCATGTTGACATATATTACAAATTCAGCAATATCACCATTATCTAATGTCCCATCTACCACTTTCAATCCTCCTATATATATGGTGATGATGGTACTCAAACCAATCATAGAAATAATAACAGGAGCAAAAAATGATTCTGTTAATGCCAAACTCAAAGAAGCTCTTTTGTAATTTTCATTTTCATCATCAAATGTTTTGGTAAAAAATTTCTCCCTTCCAAATGCTTTTAGAACTCTTATTCCAGAAAATGCTTCTTGTACAAAAGTGGATAATCCCGATTGTTGTTTTTTGGTTATGTGACTTTTTTTGTTAATTCTATTACTAATTTTAAAAATCACATAAGACATAATGGGCAAAGGAGCCAAAACATACATCGTAAGTTCAGGACTTTTAGAAATCATGGCAGAAATTACAAAAACAAACAAAAACAATACGTTGATGGTATACATAATGGCTGGCCCTAAATACATTCTGATCTGACTCACATCTTCACTGATTCTGTTCATGATGTCTCCAGTGCTATTTACTTTATAGAACGAATAACTCAGTTTTTGGTATTTGTCATAAATTTCGTTTTTCAAGTCAAATTCTATCAATCTTGACATTACAATAATGGTTTGACGCGTGAGAAATAGAAAAAACGTATTGATGAGTGCATAAGCCAAAAACCAACCAAATAATGTGAGTCCTTTGTTCATTACATCAGACTCTGAACTTCCAGCATAATTTGCAATATCATTCTCGATTAAATCAGAAATTTTATCAAATGTCTGAGGCATCAATACTTTAAAATAATTGGTTGCCACTATAAAAAGTATGCCCATAAGGAGATACCATTTGTATTTGATAAAATATTTATTTAAATGTGCTAAGTGCTTCAAAATGAATTTTATTTAAACTTATTTCTGTTTTGTTGTAAAATTTGTAAAATTTAAAAAAATAAAAAAGGTTAAAAATTCATTTAAAATTCAACAATGTAATTACTTTCTTATATTTTTGCACCGCGAAGTTACAAACATATTTCATGCTACGGTAACTTACATTAATACATTCTACACACATGGAAATAAAAGAAATCACAAACAGCACAACAGAAGACTTAGGTGTATTGAGTCAAATGTTTAATTTAGAACACGAACAAGTACTTTTTTGTCAAGACAAAGAAATAGGTTTAAAAGCAATCATTGCTGTTCATAATACAGTATGCGGTCCTGCGCTTGGAGGAACCCGTATGTGGAATTACAACTCAGAGGCTGATGCATTAAAAGATGTTTTGAGACTTTCTAGAGGAATGACTTATAAAAACGCTATTTCTGGCTTAAATCTAGGTGGTGGAAAAGCAGTAATTATTGGTGATTCTAGAACTCAAAAAAATGAAGCTTTATTTAGAAGATTTGGAAAATTCGTAAATAATTTAGCTGGAAAATACATCACTGCTGAAGATGTTGGAATTTCTCCTAAAGACATGATTTATGTGGCAATGGAAACCAAACACGTGGCTGGTTTACCAGGAAAAAGTGGTGACCCATCTCCTGTAACTGCTTACGGTGTATATATGGGAATGAAAGCAGCAGCAAAAGCTCAATACGGAAAAGACAGTTTGAACGGCAAAAAAGTCTCTGTACAAGGTGCTGGACATGTAGGACAATATTTAGTAGAACACTTAGTGAAAGAAGGTGCCAAAGTGTTTCTTTCGGACATACACGAACCGACTTTGATGCATGTTGCCAATAAATTCAATACAGAAATCGTTGGAATCGATGAAATCTATGATTTAGATGTTGATATTTACGCTCCATGTGCATTGGGCGCTACCATAAATGACGACACATTAAAAAGATTGAAATGGAGTATTATTGCTGGTGCTGCCAACAACCAATTGGCAAAAGAAACTATTCATGGACAAGCAGTAATGGAAAAAGGGATGATATATGCACCCGACTTCTTAATCAATGCTGGAGGTGTGATGAACTGTTACGGAGAAGTGGTTGGACTACAACAATCTCAAGTGATGGATATGGCTGAAAATATTTACAATAATACTTTGGATATCGTAAATTCTTCTAAAGAAAAAAACATTCCTACTTACCAAATTGCAAATCAAAAAGCGGAAGAGCGCATTGCTGCTTTGACAAACATCAAAAAATACTACTAGAATCGATTACGTTTCATTTTTTAATTTAATATAAGTATTCCAAAAGAGGGATAACATTTCGTAAAATAAAATGCTAAATAGAAGACATTTAAGAATTAAGGTATTACAAGCATTATATGCTTACACACAATCTGACAATCAGAGTTATACCGCAGGTGAAAAAGAATTACTTCATAGCATTGACAAAATGTATGATTTATATATTTTGTACTTACTGATTTTGCCAGAATTAAAAATTTTTGCGACAAGAAAAAGTGAAGAAAGAAAACGAAAGATTATCCCAACTGAGGAAAATTTAAATCCTAAGAGAAATTTTATCGATAATCAATTTATCGAAATCATTGCGACCAACTTGATGCTTAATCAAAAATCAGCATCATTGAAAGTCAATTGGATTGGAGATGTAAATCAGGATTTAATTAAAAAACTTTTCATTCAAATCGAAAAATCTGAATTGTATATCGAATATATGCAATTGGAAAACCCTTCATTTGATGCGCAAAAAGAATTTACAGTCAAACTCTTCAAGAAAGAAATTTGTAATTCATCTGTTTTGCTCAATCACTTTGAGGAAATGAGAATACATTGGCAAGATGACTTCGACCATGTGTTCAGTATGGTAATCAAAACTTTGAAAAATTTCACCAAAGAAAGTGATGAATTGCAAGAAATTTTTGAACTTTATAAAGAAGACGAAGAAGAATTTGTAAAAAGATTGTTCAGAAGAGCTATTGCCAATTTTGATGCAAATGTTGATTTGTTGGGGCAATACACCAAAAATTGGGACAGCGATAGATTGGCAAAAATGGATATATTGATTATGGCATTAGCCATTACTGAAGCCAAAGAGTTTACTTCTATTCCTTTGAAAGTTTCTTTGAACGAATACATTGAAATTTCTAAATTCTATAGTACACCCAAAAGCAATACCTTTATCAATGGAGTGCTGGACAAAGTTTTTGAAGATTTACAAAAAGACGGAACGATTAAGAAAGTAGGAAGAGGTTTGGTGTAAACAACTATTTTCTTATTTAAAATCCCCAACTACAATGAAAGCACACATTTTTGACATGGACGGTCTTTTGATAGACTCAGAACCATTTTGGAGGCTTGCAGAAATCAAAATATTCACCCAATTAGGCATTGATTTTAATGATGATATGTGTCGTGAAACTGTAGGAATGAGGATTGATGAAGTGGTGAAATACTGGAATCAAAAACTCTCTTTGGAAATGCCCATCCCAAAAACAGCAAATGACATTCAAGATGAACTCATTTCGTTGGTCAACCAAAAAGGAAAAGCACTCGTAGGTGTATATGAGGCTATAGAAACTCTAAAACAAAACAACAAAAGAATTGCATTAGCTTCCTCTTCTAGCATGAATATCATCAATGCAGTGGTTGAAAAATTAGATCTCCAAAAATACTTTGAAGTTTTGCACTCAGCTGAGTTCGAACTCAAAGGAAAACCACATCCAGATGTTTTTCTCTCTACAGCAAAAATGCTCAATGTTGCTCCTCATGAATGTGTGGTTTATGAAGATAGCAAAAACGGAATGCGTGCAGGAATTGCTGCTGGCATGCGCACCGTTTTGATACCAGAATTTCCCGAACCTAAAATAGATTGGCATAAGGAAGCCTATTGTGTTTGGAAATCTTTAGAAGAATTTGAGATGTTTTGAATTATCATCTCACAATAACAAAAACTCTGAAACCAATATCTGCAGTTGGTTTTTCATTCCATTCTTCCCTAGCACTTATTTGCAGCAACTGCATATCGGATTTCCATCCACCTCCTTTGGTCATTCCTTTTTCGCCCACCATTTCTCTTACATTTCCAGAAATATTATATATTCCATAATCATTAGGATGATAAGCATCTACTTTGGTTGTAGCCATGGCTCCGTCAAAATCTGCCCCAAACATTTCATGCCTACCCTCCGGAATATTGACTTGCCACTCCCCTTCTTTGTTTCTTGAACTAAAACTTTCAGGAATATATCTGAAATTTGCCAAAGCACAACCTTTGCTATTGAAAATATATGGACCACCCCATGGATATGGGCTTAAATCCAAGCCTCCTCTTGCTGCTTCCATCCATTCTATTTCATAGGGAGTAAACACTTCAATTTTATCGCCCAAAACAGGAACCAATCGCTCTTTGAACCATTTGCAAAAAGCCATCGCATCTGCTCTAGACATGCCTACCGCTGGAAAATTTTCAAAATCTGGATGCCATCTGTAATTATTGGTGTGGTAATTACTGTATGGAAATAAATCATTCCAAAGGCTTGTATCTTGTATAGGATAATTTTTTTCTCTCAAAAATTGATTGTACAATTGATTACTTACCTCAAATTTCTGCACATGCAAGGTATCTCCCAAAACCGTAAAATTTTGCTTCACCCATTTGGCATTGAACTTCAATTCAGTTGTTTTATCTACTGGCTTTTTCTTTTTTACTTCCACCAAATACCTGAATCCTACTTGAGAAGAGGGTTTTGTAAATGGAATTTCTGACCTTACTCGTATATCATATCCAGACGAAAACCAAGAACCACCCATCGCAACATCTTTGTCTGCAACCATTTCGGCTATATTCCCCGCACAATTATACAAACCAAAATCATTGGGCCAATAAGATTTTACAGGGGCAGTGATGTCTGCATGATCGTTCAAACTTCCTGCTACACCCATGTAATCTCCTTTACCTCTTACAAAATTGGCTCTCATGTCTCCTTGAAATTTACCCTCTCCCATTCGCAAATCGTGTCCTTCCCAGGGATATTCGTAATATTCATTTCCTCCTTGAGCTGCAAAAATCCATTCGCTTTGTGTGGGAAGTCTTACCAATACACTATCTACATCAGAATCATCTCGTTTTCTATTCTCTTCGGTCAAAATTTTGGAAAGCCAATCGCAAAATAATTGAGCCTGCGTTTTAGTCAATCCCACAATTGGATATTCTCTGTACGCAGGATGTCTAAAATAATACTCCACATAAGGTTCGTTGTATTGATTTTTGTTTCTCCAAACCAAAGTATCTGGCAACAACGCGATGTATTCATTATCAGATAGCCTTGATATTTGATAATACAAATATTCGTGATACATCATATTGGTGGCTTCTGTATGACTCATGAATACTTTACCTTCATGGATGTCTGAACAATTAGGAATAAAAGGCTTTTTATCTTTGGCTAAAATATTTAGGAATATTAAACTCAAAAGAACGATTAAACTCGATTTTAAATTCATAGTTGGAAATTTGGTTGTATAACTTACAAAATTAAAATTGTTACGATTATAATCATATTTATTGAAGAAGTGTAACTTTGTCGTCATTATCAAAAAGAATCAATACAGATGAGTATCAAAAAAGTAAAAGTAGGAAATGTAAATTGTGGTGCAGACGATTTATTTTTAATCAGTGGACCTTGCGTAATTGAAGATGAAAGCATCATGATGCGTACTGCAGAAAAGATTAAAGAAGTAACAGAAAGATTACAAATCCCGACTATTTACAAAGCCTCTTTCATGAAGGACAACAGAAGTTCTGTAGATTTCTACCAGGGGCCTGGCATTGATGAAGGACTCAGAATATTAGAGAAAGTAAAAAAAGAATTTGGTTTTCCTATTCTTACTGATGTGCACTATCCCGACCAAGTAGCAGCTACTGCAGAAGTATGTGACGTAATCCAAATACCTGCTTATTTGGTGATGCAAACTACATTGGCTGTAGCAGCAGGAAATACAGGAAAAACTATCAATTTGAAACATGCACAGTTTTTGGCTCCCGAAAACATGAGCAAGCCAGTAGCCAAAATAGAAAGCACAGGAAACGATAAAATATTACTTACCGAAAGAGGCTATGCTTTTGGATACAACGATTTGATTGTAGACCCAAGAAGTTTTTATCATCTCAGAGAAACTGGATATCCTGTTATTTTTGATGTAACCCATAGTATTAGAAAATACGGAATTCCAAGTGCTGACCCTAATGGTGGTGCCAGACAATACCTCAAAACATTGGCTAGAGCTGGAGTAGCCTCTGGAGTAGATGGATTGTTTGTAGAATGTCATCCGTGCCCAAGCGAAGCGCTTTGCGATGCAGCCAGTCAATTGGACGTCTCACAATTGGAAGAATTCCTAAAGCCTTTAATAGAGTTACATGCTATCGAGGTGAAGTATAGATAAATGAATTCATTTATTATCTAAATCTAAAGATTTCTTTGGATTACATTGTATCGACTAAAATCCTTATAAAATTATAGTTATTTAATATTATTTATATGTAAACGCATATAAACATAATTAACAAACAACTATTATACGTAAATACATATAATTTAAAATATTTTATTACTTTTGTATGTAAATACATATAGTATGAATTCATTACAACAGTTTGTAAAGGCCAAAAGAAAACAATTGGGTTTAACTCAAGAAGAATTTGCAGAGAAAGCCGGTGTAGCTTTAACTGTGATAAGAAAAATTGAGCAAGGCAAAGAAAATTTAAGTTTATCAAAAGTAAACCAAGTTTTGATGCTTTTTGGTCATGAATTAGGTCCAATAAATAACAAAGATGCGAAAAGGAATAGTTAAATACAACAACGAAATTGCAGGTACTTTAACTGAAGATGACAATGGAGAATATCTATTTGTGTATAACGAAGAATATGTCCACAAGCATCCCCTACAGTTCATTACATTTAATATGCCCGTAACCAACAAGCCATACAGAAGCAAAAGACTATTTCCTTTTTTCGATGGACTTATTCCGGAAGGCTGGCTGCTAAATATTGCAGCAGAAAGTTGGAAAATAAACAAAAATGATCGCATGGGACTTCTACTGGCATGTTGTCAAAATGCAATTGGAGCTGTAAGTATTCACCCTATTACAGAGAAAGATGAAGCGTAAATGTTTGTATTGTTATGCAG